>JAYVGK010000001.1:0-5823 GCA_043772215.1 Acidimicrobiales bacterium
CACCATGCATGGGAAAACGATCTGGTGACCGCCCCAGTATGCGCCCATGCGGAAACGAACTTGCTGGCCGAGGGCATTTGGCGGGCACAGCAGCAGATATCTGGTGCCAATCTGGCTCGCTACGGGCGTGATGAACACCGCTATGCGCAGATACTGGGCGCAGAATTGAGCCGACTACGAGATGCTGGCAAGGACATGAGCGAGGCGGCGGCCAACCTCGCTGCATGGTCAGCCAAGCTTCCCACCACGGTCGAGCGTCGAGTGCGACTAAATCGTCTGGTGGCCAAGTACGCAGCTCGGGTCACCCAAGCCCGTAGGGCTCGTGGCTACGCCAAAGCCTCAGTGGTTGATTGCACCAAAGACAACATCCATACGATGCTCGACGCTTGCCGCCACGTCGAAAGGGCCTCCAGCCGTCCCTGACCACCCGCCGGCTAGGCCTTGCCCTGGCGGCGGTGGATGATGCCCACGTCGGCCAAAACCCCGGAGCGGAACAGATGCGTAGCCACCAGCCCACAGGCTGCAAGGAGCACCGTAGCCACGACGGCTGCGTGGGTTGTGCGGTGGAGCGCCAATGCACCAAACGTCAGTGCCAAATATACCAACATCGTTCCCACGCCACCACGCACCGGAAGCCGAAACGCACTGGTGGGCATCACCGTCGCCAACACCACCAGCAACGCCACCAACGCCCCTACAAAACCGGCCCACACCAAACCGCCAGCCCCAAATCGCTGCACCAGCACCAGGCCCACCGGAAGTTTTACCAACGCCTCGCGCACGTGATTCCACATACACCGCCGCTGCTCATTGAGCGCAACGAAGCCACCGCTGAGGCCGTCCAACACCATCCTCACGAACGTCACCACCAACATCGGAAACAGTAGTGCCAGCACTCGCTTGGACAATCCGCCACCAACCCACCGTGGCACCAAGAACACTGATATTGCGCCCATACCGAGGCAAATGACAGCAGCAAGGCCGTTGGTGAACAGATAAAATGAATGTAACCACCGGGCTTCAGCGGCGTGGTCCATCCGGGTGAGGGCTGCAATGTGGGGCACCAGGGTACCGGCAATGGCTTCAAAGGCTACGTAACAGATGCTCACCAATGACAGCGCCAACGAGAACGGCACCAGGTCTTTGAAGGCAAAATGCCCCACGATCGTGACGTCAAAAGTGATCACAGCAAAGACGCCCAGGAACCACACCAAGCGCCGCTTGGCAAACGCAGTGACGGTGGCGTATGGCTGTGACCGTTTGAACGGCCCACGCAATCGAAACGTCGGTTCAATTCGATACGTGTAGGCGGCAGCCACCGCAAACGCCATCGTGTACAGCAACGCCACCCCGGTGGCCACCCATGCCAACCCCAGGTGGGCGGACCACCAAATCCATCCGAAGGCCAGGACCCGCGACCCAATAGCGGCCTTGGCTCCGATGTCCATGCGTTGCAACCCAATTTGATGGGCAATCATTGGATTCAGCGCCATCGCCGCCAGAGAGGTGATGCCAAGACCGACGAAGGCAATTTGCGCGCGGCTAACACTGCCCGCAGGAACCGAACTGAACACGTAAGGAAACGCCACCGTGACGGCAACGAGCAGGGCGCTCATGCACAAGGTGAGCAGCCCTTGGAGACGCATCACTGCCTTGATGGTGTCGAAGGCGGTGTCTTGATCACCCTCTGCGTGAGCTTTGGCACTGGTGCGCACGACCTCGACGGCCAACCCAATGTCGGCAATAGTGAGATAGGAGGTGACCGAACTGACCAACACCCAACCCGCAAAATCACCATCACTGAATGACTTCAGCAAAATCGGCGTACTGAAGAAGCCAACAATGGAGGTGACCACGGCCCGAAGCAAATTCCAGCGAGCATTGGCCACTGACCGCCGGGACACCCCGGATACGGGTTGAACAGGCTGAGAGGACACCGTGACTCGCGCTGCGTCGGGCGTTGAGATGGTGGAACTCACTCGCCCCTCATTGTGGTTTCATTCGTGGAGTTGGCGACCAACAGACCCGGGGACTGCTGCTCGCGTCATCAGCCCGGTGTCAAGCGTATCTTCTTCAGCACTACGCAGGTGCTGGATCGATACACGATGCAACGCATCACGCACCTCATCGTCAGTTCCCGTCCGGAGCAGTCTCAGCGACGACAACTGCATGGGTGGCACGTTGACATGGCTGATGAGGGGGTGGACCGGACGATGGTCTTGTTCGCCTGCTCCAAACAGCTGTTCATGGAGCTTTTCGCCTTCTCGCAGACCGGTGTATTCGATGGCCACCGGCGGATCGACCTGATGGGCCATCCGTCGGGCGACCTCATCAATCGATACGGGCTCGCCCATGTCCAAGATCAGCGCTTCTCCACTACGTCCGATACCGCCAGCCTGCACCACGAGCAGCACCGCCTCTTCCACTGTCATGAAAAATCTTGTGACTTCTTTGTGAGTGACCGAAATTGGTCCCCCCCTGGCAATCTGCGCCCTGAAGGTGTGGATCACCGACCCCCGGCTGGCCAACACGTTGCCGAAGCGGACCGAGATGAACCGTCCACTGTGCTTGCGGGCGTAGTTGGCCGTGATTCGCTCGGCAATGCGCTTGGTGTAACCCAACACCGAAGTGGGATCGGCGGCCTTGTCCGTAGAAATGTTGACGAAGCAATCCACCCCCACCGCCACTGCGGCATCGAGCACGCTTTGAGTGCCCTCGACGTTGGTCTTCACGGCTTCGGTGGGATGCATTTCCAACAACGACAGGTGCTTCAGCGCCGCCGCGTGAAACACGATTTCGGGTCGGAAAGTTTGGAACACGGTGAGCATCCGGTCCCTGTCGCGAATGTCGGCTACCACTAGACTTGGGTCGTCGAGCAATCCGTTGCCGGTGATCGACAGATGCGTTGCATACAGGGCAGACTCATCGCGGTCAACTTTGATGAGCGTGGCCGGGCTGGCCTTGACCAGTTGCCTACAGATCTCCGATCCAATGGACCCGCCGGCGCCCGTTACCAGAACTCGTCTGCCGGTGATGTAAGCAGTGACTGCTCCCCAGTCGGGCAAGATTTCTCGTCGCTGCAGAAGGTCTCGCTCGGTCAACGGCCGGATGGCGGTGGTGTCCACCGAATCCTCGTAGGCCTGGACCAGAGACGGCAGGATGAGCACTTCAAGGCCAGCTTCGCGAGCCGACTTGGCTATTTCCGCCAAGTCGGACCCACCCAGATGGGGGGCCGCAATCAGCACCGCCGTGGCTTGATGATGCGCGGCTGCATCCAGCAGTTTCATGCTCGTTCCAGCTGTAGGAACCCCCATGACGTAGCGACGCGAATGCAGCGGGTCGTCGTCGAGAAGGGCAACCGGCAGATACGCACTATGAGGGTCGAGGAGCAATGCGCGCACGATTTGCGGTCCGCTCGTTTCTCCTCCCACCACCACCGTTCTGATGGCACTGGTAGGCGGCCGCAACCTGCGCTCGTACACCACTCGCCAGGCAGCCCGTCCCGAAACCGCCGCCACCGCTCCCAGTAATCCAGCCACCGCTGCGGTGGCCTCACCCACCACTCCCCGTCCGGGGCTCGTCACCACAACCGCCACCAGCCCACCCGTCATGAAGGCAGCGCCCACCCGAATGGCGTCAGCAAAACTGGAGACGGGCCAGCGTCCCCGGTAGGTCCCCAAGCCGAATCCGGCAGCCAACTGCACCACAAGCAACAGGGCGGCCACTTGAAGCAGCGTGTGAGGAGGCGGATCGAGCAGGATCCAGGCGCCCAGAATTCCGACCGCCATGCTGATGGCATCCCATCCTGGTAGAAACAGCGGGCGCAGTCTGCGGATACCTCCGATCACGTCTCTCGAGGACGGAACTATCGGTGACTTGGTAGTTGGCGACTTACTCATCAGGGCTCCCGACTCACGGGCTTCATCCCAGATGGAAGACGACCGCAGAGAGTGAATGTACCGTCACTTTTGAGCAATAGCCACGGTCAGCGTCAAAAGTTCATCAAAAAACGCTACAAGCGGCCGACGTTTCACATCCAGAGCATTCCACGAGGTCAGTGAAACTCTTAGGCTCCCGTATATGGCTCGGGTTCTGCATGTCACCACCGTTGAGTTCACGGCCACCCGGCTGTTGCTCCCCCAGCTACAAGATCTCCAAGAGCGGGGATTCGATGTGCACCTGGCGTGTCGTCCCGATGCCACCACGTTTGCTCCCGAACTGGCACCGTTCTCACCGACCCCCGTACATTTCAGTCGCTCCGGGAGCGCATTGGCCATGGCCAAAGGAACGCTGGACCTGCTCCGGCTCATCCGAACCCTGCGCCCGGACGTCGTCCATCTGCACTCCCCGGCTACTGCTCTACCGGCGAGGGTGGGCTTGGCCGTTCGTCGCTACGGCACGCGAATCGTCTACACCGTGCATGGGTTTGCCCAGTCATGGGACGCCATGTCCCGCAAGGATCGTGTCCTCGATGTCGCCGAGAAAACGCTGTCTCGGGTGTCGGACTGCTTGCTGTTCCAGTCTCGCGAGGATCTCGAAGCTGCCCAGCGACGCAAGTACCACGGCCATCTCCGATTCCTTGGCAATGGAGTGGACGAGGAATGGTTCACCGGCCCCGGTGTTGCCAGCCGGCTCCCTCATGCGCCGCTACGCCTCGTGTACGTAGGTCGGTTGGTACGCGAAAAGGGCTTACTCGAACTGCTCGAGGCCGTGGCCAGGGTGCCACAGGTGGAACTCACGATCATCGGAGATGCCCTCGCCAGCGACCGCGATGCGGTGACCGTCGAAGCCCGAGAACTGGCCGCGCGCTCGCCCGGACGAGTGCATTTCGTGGGCATGCTGGCCCGCCAAGATGTGCGCGCGGTTTTGCGCCGGCACGACTGCTTTGTGCTTCCGAGTTGGAGGGAAGGAGTGCCGCGCTCGATGATCGAGGCAATGGCCTCCGGTCTTCCCATCATCGGCACCGATATCCGGGGCAGTCGCGAACTCGTTCGTACAGGTCATGAGGGTTGGATCGTGGCTCCACGCTCCACCGAGGCACTGGTGGGCGCACTCCAATCCGCAGCCGCCTTGGATCCCAATGCACTCCGACAGTTGGGCCAGGCTGCCTACGCCCGGGCATCTCAGGAGAACCGGGAGACCATCGTCTTTGATCGTTTGGTGGCCGCCTACGAGGAACTCGGAGTGACGGTGTAACTGGGATCAGCGCTGGTGCTGGTGCCAGGCCAACAACATCAACACATTCCACAATGCATGTTCATTGTTGCGTCTCCCCGACCGATGGTCTGCCCACGCTGCCAGTATGGGCTTGGCCACCAGCCCTGCGCTGTCCAACGTGGACGGGGTGAGTAGTTCCTCGGCCCATGGACGAAGTGGTCCGCGTAGCCACTCACCCAGCGGTACCCCAAAACCGGTTTTGGGCCGCTCGAACAGTTCCCTCGGAACATGTTTGGCTAACAGTTCTCGAACCACCAACTTGCCGCCGCCCGGTCCGATGCGATAGCCCAAGGGCAGCGTCCACGCAAAGCTGAACACTTCCGGATCAAGGAACGGTACCCGAGTCTCGAGACTGCTGGCCATGGCGGCTCGATCCACTTTGGTGAGGATGTCATCCACCAGATAGTGCTGGGTATCGAGGCGCATCATGTTCTCAGCCATTGTCAATGCATTGATATCGGGTTCGGTGAAACGCAAAGGCGACACATCGCGCAACAACTGCACGTCCGCCGACCAGTGAGCGGTGAGACCGTCGTAGAGCGAGGATGCAGAGTTCGCACCGAGCACCCGGGCCGCCTTGTGTACGCGATTTCCCAGTCCACCCTT
>JAYVGK010000002.1:0-2792 GCA_043772215.1 Acidimicrobiales bacterium
ACGTACCTGACGCCGCCACCTTGGCGGGGCCCTTCTTCTTGGTGGCTGCGGACGCGGCCAGTGGCGAAAGTGCCACGGCGGCAATCAGCGCACTGCCAATTGCAACGGACGTTCGATTACGCATGGGTTCTCCCGGTGAGTTGGGTGATGGAGGCCTGGCATGGTCGTCGGTGCGGCCCGGAGCTCAAGGGCTCAGGTCCTCCACGTGACGAACGTCATTGATACTATCAATGCCAAGCACGGGCCGCCGGGTTGGGTGGTCCAGAAACGCCATGGACATCCAGCCGTCATACTGTCGCAACACGAGTCCTATTCACTTGCCCGCACGAATCGACACCAAGGAGTGACGATGGCCGCCAACACAGCAGCACCCTCGCTTTCGTTTCAGAACATCTCCATGCAGTTTCCCGATGGCACCCAGGCCATTGCGGATGTGTCTTTCGATGTCACCAAGGGAGAGTTCGTGACGGTGGTGGGACCGTCAGGCTGTGGCAAGTCCACGCTGCTCAAAATCGCTTCAGGGCTGCTGAGCCAAACGTCAGGCCACGTCGAGGTGGACCGCAGCAACATCGGATACGTGTTCCAAGACGCAACCTTGTTCCCGTGGCGCACTGTGAAGCGCAACGTCGAGTTGCTCCTGGAACTGCACAACACCCCAAAGGCTGATCGGGGCAACATGGCACAACGCGCCATTGACCTGGTGGGATTGAACGGCTTCGAGAACCACTATCCCAAATCGCTGTCAGGGGGTATGAAAATGCGGGCGTCGCTGGCTCGCACGCTGACTCTCAAACCGCCGTTGCTGTTGTTCGATGAACCGTTTGGGGCGGTAGATGAGATTACCCGTGAGCATCTCAATGAAGAAACCTTGAAACTGTTTCAACAGGAGCGCTTTGCCGGGCTGTTCATCACGCACTCCATCAGTGAGGCGGTGTTTTTGTCCACCAGGGTCCTCGTGATGTCGGCCCGGCCGGGTCGTATCGTGGCGTCGTTTGATGTTCCATTCGACTATCCCAGGTCCTCGGAACTGCGTTTCGATTCTGCCTTTGCTGAACTCGCCGGTCACATCAACCAGTCACTCAGAGGAGCACACGCATGACCACCACCTTGAGGGCAGATCCTATGGCTGCTCCAGAGCTTGCTGTGCTCCCCGATGACGCTCCTCCAGTGCAGGCTCGCAAACGTGAAGGTCTGCTTCCTGTTGTCCTCCCCCCCGTGGTGCTTGGTCTGTTCACCATTGGCGTGTGGTACTTCATCAGCTACCGAGTGCTCGACAAGAAGCGACGCTTCCTCTTGGAGCCCCCCCATCTGGTGTGGAAACGGGGTTTCGCAGATAGGGAGGTACTCAAGGAAATGAGTAGTGCGTTGTGGTTCACCGGCAAGGTCGCTCTGTGGGGCCTCGCCATCGCCATCGTGATCGGCTTCACACTGGCCATCATCATGAGCCAATCGAAGCTGATTGAACGCGCTGTGTTCCCGTATCAGGTGATGTTGCAAGCCACCCCAATTTTGGCCATCACTCCGCTGATCGGGTTCTGGTTTGGTTACGGCCTCAACTCCAAGATCTTCATTGCTGCGCTCATCTCGTTGTTTCCCATTGTGGTGAATACGTTGTTTGGGCTCACTTCGGCCGAACAGGGGATGCATGACATGCTCACCCTGCACAACGCTGGCCGCGTCACCAGACTGCGCAAAGTGATGTTCCCCGCTGCCCTCCCCGCCATCTTTGCGGGACTTCGAATCTCCGCCGGGTTGTCAGTGATCGGTGCCATCGTGGGCGATTTCTTGTTTGGCCAGGGTGATGTCGGTATCGGACAATTGTTGAAACGCTACGCCAACTTGCTCCAAGGTGAGAAGTTGCTGGCGGCCGTCCTCTTGTCGTGTCTGTTGGGAGTGTTTGTGTTCGTGTCCTTCGGCTGGCTCAATAACCGAGTGGTGGGACGCTGGACCACGCCGTCACGGGGCAAGTAAAGCAAGTTTGCGCATCTCGCGTTCCACCCGTTGTAGGAAGGCCACGCGCTCATCGTTGAGGTTCTTGTCCATGCCGTAGTACGCCACCCAGTGAAACGATGCACCCGGTGCACAGGTGGCGCGCACAGTTCGTGCTGCGGTGTGGCGGCCCGACTGACCTGCCACCAGGTTGCCTATCCGGGGCCCACCATGGGTGGTGATGCATACCAACGACTTCACCGACGCCAGACCCTCGGTGGCTGAGGCGTACAGCCACCCGAGCAGGATGGCCGGTTGGCTGGTCCACCAGGTGGGATACACCAACACCAGCGCGGAAGCCTTGTCCAGAGCTACACGATGGGCCGCCGGCAGCGCTGTTCCCGGCTGGTACTTGTCAGCGTAGAGGTCGGCAATTTCAGCAGTGGCGCCGCCCGCCCGCAGTCCCCGTTGAGCGCTCTCGAACACGGCCGACACAAAGCTCTCCGGTCGCGGATGGGCCAGCACCACCAGTGCAGTCACAGTTTCGCCATGCGTCGCTCGATCCGCCTGATGAACTTCGAAGTGCGTGCCTCGTTGGCGATGGTGGCCGTATACAGCGGTAGCCATGCCGTACGGGTGCCCGGCCGGGCGCACAGACGCAGATTTCGCAGCAGAATACGTCTTCCATTGTCGTAGGTGCGCTTAGTGGCCAGCCATGTTTCGGTGTACACCGAAATGCCAATGATCCAATCGAGTCCGGCCAGGCCCCGTTTGGTGCCGCCGGAGCCGTCGAGAGTGAAGGACACCCCCGGTACCAGAACTCGGTCCAACCAACCCTTCAGCGACGGTGGCAACGTCGACAG
>JAYVGK010000003.1:0-1936 GCA_043772215.1 Acidimicrobiales bacterium
ACGGCCGCCAATGCGGCATTTTTGGCCTCCATCACTCCGCTGATTGCCGTGATCCTGGCGCGAGTGGTGTTGGGAGAGCATTTAACTGCTGTGACGATCGGTGCCATTGCGGTGGCCTTCATCGGTTTGGTGATCACTGTGGCGGCTGATGTGGGCGTGGGAAACTTGCGGGGCAACGTGGCCGCTGTTCTCTCCTCGGTGGGTTTTGCTGCGTACACCGTATGTGTACGTTCAGATCCGCATCGTGACTGGTCGCCGGTGATGCCGGGGTACGCGTCGATGATGATCGTGCTGTGCGGGGTGGTTTGTGCGGCGACCGGCCATACAGTGTTTCCTCCGGGGGCTGATATCGGCTGGGCATTGGCGCACGGGGGCATCCTCATCGTGGTGGGTACGCTGCTGTTCAATGCTGCGTCACGTGACGTTCCGGCCGTGGCCATGACAGTATTTGCGCAGACCGAGACGGTGTTCGTGCCGCTGTGGATTTTTCTCCGCTTCGACGAGACGCCGAAGGCGGCGACCCTGGCGGGCGGGGCTGTAATCTTGGCCGCCGTACTGGGCAAGACAGTGCTGGATGCTCGACCCACTTGACGGCACAACCCCTCCCATGGAACCGGTCGCAAAATTGCGTCGCTGGTGACGAGTTTTGCTACGAGATGGGGTGGTCGCAAAATTTGGAGGGTGCAAAGGGGTTCCGGGCCGGGTTTGTTCCCGGTCACTCGATGTGATGGCATCACCCTCATGAGTGCCATCAACGAAGTGACCGACCTAGTCGTAGAAGCATCGGTGGCAGTGCTCACCATCGACTCCCCACCCGTTAACGCCCTCAGCTACAAGGTACGAGACGGGTTGTACAACGCAATGCAGGCCGCTATCGCCGATGAGACGGTGCAGGCCATCGTCATCATCTGTGCTGGCCGGACCTTCATTGCCGGGGCCGACATCACCGAGTTCGGAGGCGCCGCCAAGGGAGCCAGCCTGTTCGACGTACAACGCCTGATGGAGGACTCACCCAAACCGGTGATCGCCGCTATTCACGGCACTGCCCTCGGCGGTGGTCTGGAGGTGGCCCTGTGCGCCCACTACCGGATTGCCGTACCCAGCGCCAAGTGTGGGTTGCCGGAGGTGAAGCTCGGCCTGCTCCCAGGCGCAGGTGGCACCCAGCGTTTGCCTCGAATCGTGGGGGTGGAAAAGGCCCTCGACATGATGACCAGCGGTGAACACGTGCCCGCCCACCAGTGTCTGGCCATGGGACTGGTGGACGAACTGGCCACTGAGGCCAACCTGCGCGCCGATGCCATCGCCTATGCCCAGCGCATCATGGCCGAAGCCAAGCCCCTGAGGAAGGTGCGTAACACCAACGACAAGGTGGCGATCGCCAAAGACAAGCCGGAGATCTTCGCTGCCTTCCGAGCTGCCAACGCCCGCAAGTTCCGGGGGTTCCAGGCCCCGGAGAGCATCATCAAGTGTGTGGAGGCGGCCGCCAACCTCCCGTTCGACGAGGGGATGAAGGTGGAGCGCACCCTCTTCACCGAGTTGGTCACAGGGGATCAATCCGCAGCGCAGCGCTACGTGTTCTTCGCCGAACGTCAGGTATGGAAGATCCCCGGTGTGCCGGCCGATACCCCCACCATTGCCATCAACCAAGTAGGCATCGTGGGAGCAGGCACGATGGGTGGCGGCATCGCCATGAACTTCGTCAACGCTGGCATCCCCGTCACCATCGTGGACACCAGCCAGGACGCACTGGATCGTGGCCTGGGCGTGGTGCGGAGCAACTACGAACGCAGCGCCCGCAATGGTCGCTTCGCGCTGGCAGAAGTGGACCGACGGATGGCCATGATCACCCCCTCGCTTGAACTCACGGCACTGGCCAACGTGGATATGGTGATAGAGGCGGTATTCGAGCGTATGGACATCAAGAAAGAACTGTTCA
>JAYVGK010000004.1:0-2384 GCA_043772215.1 Acidimicrobiales bacterium
GCCGTTTTCACAGCGTCATCGCCAGTGGATCCGGCGGCCGCCACCGTCTGAGCTACGTCGTGAACACTGGCGCCGATCCAGGACCCCAGGGTGGCGTGACGAAACCCGATGGCATGGCCGAGGGGTGGCAACACGAAGATGGCCAAGGTGCCGCACAGGGTCACCAACGCAATTGCATACGCCACGTCTTCGTCGTCGGCTTCGGGAGTGACTCCTCTCATGGCTGCCACTGCCGAGGCCCCGCATATCGAGAAGCCGGTGGCCACCAACAATGACATGGGCCGGGACAACCCCAACCGCCCACCGAGCCACTGTGTACCGAAGAAAGTGAGGGTCACCACCACCACTACCAGGCCGAGTCCCTTGGGTCCCAGGTCTCGGATTTGGGACAATGTCAGCCGGAAGCCCAGCAGCACAACACCGAGGCGCAACAACTTGCGCGCCGCCCAACTCATCCCCGGTTGGCATCGGGCCGGTATCAATCCTGCGTTGGCCAGCAAAGCACCCAGCAATACCGCCACCACCAGCGCCGACACCACGTCGGCGGCCTGGTGTACGGCGAACGCCAGACCCGCCGCGAGGGCCACCAGCACCAGTCCGGGGGCGATGACACTGAGTGGTTCCGCACCCAAGAGCGCAGTCCGCCACCGAGAACGAGCAGCGGAGACAGGGGGTCGATTGCGTGGTGCCAGGTCGACCATCGGGGCAGAACGTATCGCACGGAAATGAACCCGCCAATGACGCTTGACCACCGGTAGTGACAGAAGTCTCGTCCAGGTACCGGGTGAAGCCGAACAAGACTCGGCTTATCAACTATGTCAACGGTCACCTTCTGTGACCCCTGATTGTCAATCCTGTCAAAGGAGCATTGAATGATTCACCAGTCAAGATATTCGTCCAAGATGTTGGCGTTGGCCGCCGCTTCACTGATGGTGGCCGGGTTGGCGCCCGTCGCCGGGGCCGCCACCAAGGCCACCAAAACCACCAAAGCCGCCAAAGCCACCAAAAAGAAGCCTGCCACCACCAAGGTGGCGACAGCTTCGGTGGCGCCCACCACAGCAGCCGCTGCTGCGGCACCAGCCAAGTCTGGCGGTAAGGTGGTATGGGGATTGGAGGCTGAGTCCTCGGAGGGCTACCTGCCCAGTTCGTCCACCTTCGCCATCTCTGGGTATCAGGTGATGTCGTCCATCGGTGAACGCTTGGTGGCCCCCGATTCCAAGGGCGCAATCACGCCGGTACTGGCGGATTCCATCACCAACAGTCCCGATTACAAAACCTGGACCATCAAGGTGCATCCCGGTATCAAGTTCCACAACGGTGAGGCCCTCAACGCGGACGCCGTGAAGTTGAACATCGACGATTTCGCCTGTGGCTCGGTCACGCTGGCGGCCTGGTTTGCCCTCAACGGCTACGGCCAATTGTGCAAGTCCGGCAAGTTGGCCACTGGTGTCACGTCGGACGGCAACATGACCGTCACGGTGAACCTGCCCGCCAAGTGGGTGTCGCTGCCGTCGTATCTGGCATCGGGTCAGACCTTCATCATGGCGCCCGCTCAAATCAAGGCAGGCAATCGCGACAAGCCAATCGGTACTGGTCCGTTCAAGTTCAAGGAGTGGGTGGTGGGCGATCACCTCACCGTGGTCAAGAACGCCGAGTACTGGCGTACGCCAGCCAACTTGGACGAGATCACCTTCCGCCCCATCCCGGACGAGTCCGCTCGTCAGGCTCAATTGCAGTCGGGCCAGCTCGACTTCATCCAAACCGCCAATGTGCTCACCATCAACGATCTGAAAGATCTGGCCAAGGCCAACAAGATCAAATACAACGAGGGCAGCGAGACCTTCGGCGAGGTGAGCTATGACATGCTCAACGTGGGTCTGTTGCCGTTCAGCAACAAGAACTGCCGTTTGGCTGCGGCCTACGGTCAGGATGTTGACACGCTCATCAAGTTGCGTGCTCCGGGGGCCATCAAGGCCGATGGACCGTTCCCGAAGGGCAGTCTCGGTTATCTGCCGAAGTCCGGTTTTCCCACGTTCAACCTGGACAAGGCCAAGGAAGCCTTTGGCAAGTGCAAGGGCGAGCTTGGTGGCGGCAATGTGGAGTTCACGTTGGGTACCACAACGGTGCCGGACAACATCCAAACCGCAGCCATCCAGAAGCAGATGATGGAAGCAGTTGGCTTCACCGTGAAGACCGTGAACATCGAACAGCAGAAGTACATCGGCACTGCTTTGGTGGGCGCGTTCCAGTGGTTCCAGTGGCGCAACCATGGCGGTTTCGACCCCGATCAGCAGCGGGTGTGGTGGCACAGTGAGTTGGCCACCCGTGACGCCGCTGGCAAGTTCGTGTTCGACGGCAAGACCATCGCCATCAACTTCAACCGC
>JAYVGK010000005.1:0-7459 GCA_043772215.1 Acidimicrobiales bacterium
GGCGGGGCTACGAAAGGGTGGACGGGTCGTCGAGGAGGCGGCAGATGGTGCGCACGAACTCGGCCGCTGGGGCCCCGTCGAACACCCGATGGTCCCAGGTGAGGCTGAGGGTGAGTCGCTTCACTCGGCGGATGGTGCCGTTGTCGGTCCAGGCCACGTCGTCTCGAAGGCGACCCACGCCCAGAATCGCAGCATTGGGGGGGTTGATCACGGGGGTGAATCCATCCACACCGAAGCTGCCCAAGGCAGTGACCGAAAAGGTACCGCCCTCCATGTCGGGCAGCTTCAATGTGCCACTGCGGGCGGCGGCGGCTAGTCGGGTGGTATGCGCGCTGATGGTATCCAACGACAGCTGGTCGGCATCGTGCACCACCGGCACCACCAGCCCTTCATCAAGAGCCACCGCCATGCCCACGTTCACCCGAGGCAGCAGGGCGATGCCATCTGCAGTCACCTGGCTGTTGACCCGTGGGTGCTCTCGTAGGGCGCGGGCGGCGGCGGCAATGACGTAGTCCGTGTACCCCGGCACCACCGCAGCACCCTTGAGGGCGGTACGGTGAGCCACCACGGCATCCATGTCCACGTCCATCATCAGCGTCAACTGGGCCATGTCTTGTAGCGATGCGCGCATACGAGTGGCGATGGTGCCTCGCATGCCCCGCATGGGTATCACCGACGCTGGCTCCTGCATCAAGGCAGCAAATGACGATGCCGCTGGAGTGGGCGCCCCGTTGGCAATGATTGCTCGTACATGGTCGGCCACGTCCTGGCGGCTGATGCGGCCATCGGGAGCAGTGGCCAGGATGGGAGTGCGGCCGAGGTCGATGCCCAGCAACCGGGCCAACTCGGTAGCGGCAAACGTGGCCGTAACTGTGGCCTTTCGTCCGGCCGCAGCGGAGGCCGGGACGGCGACGCTGAAGACCGGCGCAGCGCGCTGTGCCTGCTCCACATCCTCGGACACAATGCGTCCGCCCGGGCCTGTGCCAACGACGGAGCGGATGTTCACTCCAAGTTCCTCAGCGCGCTTATGGGCAAAGGGTGAGGCCAGCAGTCGCCCGCCAGAGGCGCCCGCAGGAACCATCACCGGTGTCACCGCCCCAATCGGAACGGAGGCGACCACCGATGCGGGTAATGCTGTCGTCACTGCCGCCAGAGCCGCCACTGCCTCAACGGGCGGGGCCTCGCCGGGGGCCAGGATCCAGCCGATTCGCTCGCCGCAACGGTAGGTGCTGCCCACGGTACCCACGATGTGGAGGCGGCCGCCGTCGGAGATCTCCACTTCGGTTTCCACTTTGTCGGTTTCCACCATCAACACAGCGGAACCGGGCGCCACTTCGGTACCGTCGACCACCATCCATTCGATGATGGTGCCTTCCTCCATAGTAAGCCCGAGCTTGGGCATGTTGAACTCGGTTGGCATTGGGCTACTCCTCGATACCGTGGGCAGGGACGCCGACGGTGTGGTGAAAATGGTTGGTACTGGCAGCGACCGCGATGGTGGCGTCCACGTCGATGACGTGAGGTCCGTCGGCGCGAATTTCTACGGTGGCCACAGCCCCGGAGGTTAAGACACGGTCGCGTTCCCCGTCGAAGGACAACACACCGGGACCTGTCAGAACCACGGGCGAACTTTCGGCTAGCGCCACCACCGACGAGTACGGCACATCAAAGAAAAGGCCCGGTGCCAACGGCGCACGAACAGCGCGAGAATCAAGCGCCCCGGTGAACGTCACATGGACACCACCGGGGGAGCGTCGATCAACGCAATGCAGTAGACCGGCAATGGAGGAGAGCCCCACGGTAGCTGGCTCCGCAATGCAGGCAATAAGCGCGCGTAGGGAGTGGGGATCCCACACAGCACGCGACCCCGTGAACTGCCCGTCCATCAGCACCAAGTCCACCAACGCCAGATCATCATTGGACCCATCATCAAAACGGACATGGGCCACCTTGGCGCGATGCGACACCTGCGACAGTTCCACCACGCCTGCTGCCACCAGACCGGCTGCCAACCCGGCCAGCGTGGCATCCACCGACCGGGGAAATACATTGTTGGTTCCGGTGGAGATGGCCACCAGTGCTACGTCCAGCCAGCCCTTGGCCACATCGCGCTGTGTGCCATCGCCTCCCAACACAATGACGGTATCGGCACCTTCTTTGGCCAATCGCGATGCCATGGCGATGGTGTCGCCAGACCAACCGTGGGCGGGCTCGTCAAGCACCTCGATCACCACCGATTGGGCAGCGTCGAGGTCCAACCCTTGAACGGCCCGGGTAGACAGGTTGTGACGGTCAGGGGCCACCAGAATCCGAGTGGCACCAGCGTCGATGGCCCCCATCACGGCCCGCCGTACCACGCCCATCTTGGCCGCATCGGAGGTGGGCGACGCATGCGCGACAAGCCGACGTATGTCCTTCCCGGCGGCTGGATTGGTGATGATACCTACAGTGCCCACCGGGACGTTCGTTACTTCCCCGGGCCTCGACGACCCAGGACATCGCGAATGCCGATGGCGATACTGGCGGCGTCAGGGACGTAGTACTTCTCCAAAGCCGGGCTGAACGGGACCGGCGAGAACGGCGCACCGATACGGGCTACTGGCGCGTCGAGGTAGTCGAACGCCTCCTCCTGCACCTGTGCAGCAATCTCGGCACCGAGCCCACCAAAACGGACCGCTTCGTGCACCACGATGATGCGATTCGTCTTACGAGCCGACGCCACCACGGTGGCGGTATCGAAGGGCTGGAGCGTGCGCGGATCGATGACCTCGCAGTCGATGCCTTCTTCGGCCAACACTGCGGCCGCAGCCAGTGATTCATTGACCATGCGACCCCACGAAACAACCGTGACATCGGTGCCTGGCCGCAAGATGTTGGCCACTCCCAATGGCACCGAATAGATGTCCTCGGGAACCGGGCCGCTCATCCCTAACAGACGTTTGTGCTTCACCATGACAGTGGGGTTATTTTCCCGGATGCACGACACCATGAGGCCCTTCATGTCGTACGGGTTGGACGGATACACCACCTTGAGTCCGGGGATGTGGCACAGGATGGCTTCGAGGCTCTGGCTGTGCTGTGCGGCAGCGGACAGCCCTGCGCCGCCCGCAGTGGTGATGGTGAGTGGCAGGGTGGCCTTGCCGCCGAACATGTACTTCAGCTTGGCGGCCTGGTTCACGATCTGATCCAGCGCCACACACATGAAGTCCATGAACATCAGGTCCACGATGGGCCGCAATCCGGTGACGGATGAACCTACGCCAAGTCCGATGATGGCTTGCTCGCTGATGGGGGTGTCCACTACCCGGCGCGCTCCGAACTCCTTCTGCAATCCACCGAAGGTTCCGAACACTCCGCCGAAGGCGCCGATATCTTCACCGGCACAGAACACATCTTCATCAGCGCGCATACTTTGACGAACAGCCTCGTTGAAGGCCATCACGTACGACAGGGAACGCTCGTCGCTTGTTTGCTGACTCACTGCGCCACCGCCATCCGGGTGTACACGTCTTCGAGCACTTGATCCTTGTGCGGTAGCGGACTGTCCTCGGCGAAGGCAATGGCGTCGGCGATGTCGGCCCGCAATTGCACCCACACCGCCTCACACTGCTCGGTGGTGAGCACTCCCACATCAGCCAATTTCGCTTCCAGTGTGAAGATGGGATCGCGTTGCTTCCACACTTCCACTTCGGAGTCCGGCCGATACTTGAGGCCGAGGTTCTGCACCCCGTGATGATTGTAAAAACGGTACGTCTTGGCTTCCACCAGGGTGGGGCCGTGACCGGCTCGGGCGTAGGCGATGGCCTCAGCGGCGGCCTCGTACACCGCCACTGCGTCCATGCCGTCCACCATGACGCCGGGCATTCCGTATCCCTGAGCGCGGTCCACGATGTCGGTGATGGCCATGGTGGCGTCACGCCGAGTGAATTCGCCGTACTCGTTGTTCTCACAGGCAAACACGATGGGCAACTTCAGCGCGCATGCCATGTTGGCGGCTTCATGAAAGGCTCCGATGTTGGTGGCCCCGTCACCGAAGAACGCCACCGCCACGTTGCCGTCGTCGCGATACTTGTGGGTGAAAGCTGCGCCCACAGCAATGGGGGAGCCCGCCCCCACGATGCCGTTGGCCCCCAACATGCCCAGCTCCAACGAACTGATGTGCATGGAGCCGCCCTTGCCATTGCAATAGCCGGTGGCCTTGCCCATGAGCTCAGCCATCATGGGACGAAACTGGCCGCCCTTGGCCACCAGATGGCCGTGTCCGCGATGGGTGGAGGTGATGGAGTCAGCATCGCTGAGGTTGACGCATACGCCTGCCGCCACCGCCTCTTCGCCCACGTAAAGATGCAGGAAGCCAGGTAGTTTGGCCGCTTCTGCCAGTTTGCCGGCGGCCTCTTCGAACAGGCGGATACGCACCATCCGACGGTGCAGATCGCGCAAGACATCAGGGGTTGGTTCCATCAAATTCCTTCTTCGTGTTTTGGTGCGTGTTGGAGCATGGTGATCAGGCGGTGGCGCCGATGGCCCAGCGGATACTGCGGCGGAGCAATTCGTAGTACTGCGGCTGTTCCCACGAACCCCGCTCCACTTTGGGGTAGTACGGCGCCAATGGAGCCATGTCGTAGTGGCCACGGCAATGCCCGAGAGTGTTGTAGAGCACCTCACCGGCCCCCACCTGCTTCAAGTACATCACCAGGTGGTTGTCGGTGCCCTTGGTGGCCACCGACCAGTCCGACTCAGCGAATCCTTTGGCCTCTCCGCTCCACGTGGTGTGCAGAAGGGGATGCAGTTCGGCGCGCTGGTGATACTCGCTGAGGTATAACTCGTCGTCGGTGCTGAACGTGTCGATGCCGGCCGTAAGCCAATGGTCGGCATCGGCCACCTGTACCTCGTAGCTCATGATCGGCGGGTGTGCCACGAACTGGCTACCCAACAACTCAGCCCAAGCCGGGAAGCAGCGCGGTGACTCCACACCATTGGGCCGTGGGAGGTCCAGAGCGGCGTTGGTGCCATGCAATGCCACCCATCGGCCACCCCCCTCTACCCAGGCGCCGATGGCGTGTTGAGCGACCTCGCTGGGCCGGACGTCGCACGTATAGCTGATGAGCAGCGACGATGCGGCGATCGCATCGGTGTCTTCGTAGTCGGCCGCCACCCGTACCCGGAGGTGGGGATGCTCAGCCAGGAGTGTGAGCAATTCCATTCGCGCAAAGTCCACGTCATGCCATTTGCCACCAGCCACCAGATAGGCGTCGATGCGTTGCGGCGCCGCCGGGGCGGTCACGTCTGCGTCCGTCACGTCAGTAGTTCACTCGTTTGAGGAACCCACCATCGACGGTGAGGTTGACTCCGTTGATATGGGCGGCACGGCTGCTGACGAGAAACGCCACGGCATCAGCCACGTCTTGTCCAGTGCCGAGGGCGCCGCCAGGATGGCCCTTCTCGGTGGCTTCGAAGAAGGGGGCCATACCTTGCTTTATGCGGTCCCAGTCGCCTCCCTCGATGAAGATGGGACCGGGCGACACCACGTTGCACCGGATGCCCTTGGCGCCCAATATTTGGGCCTGGCCCAATGTCCAGTTGGTGACCGCTGCTTTGAAAGCGCTGTAGCTGCCGCTACCACTGGCGAAGTGCTCCGACACTGCAGTGGTGCCGATGCTTACCAACGATCCACCGCCGTCGGAAAGAAAAGGCGTGGCTTCGTCCACGCCGTGCAGCAATGCCATGAGGTCGATGTCGAAGTTGTTCTTCCATCCCTCCAGCTTTCGGGCTGGCTTACCCGAGGTGTTGTGGATGTAGATGTCGATACCGCCGAGCTTGGCCGCAGACTCGGCCACCCATGCCCGCAGCGAGTCCCCGTCTGAGGCATCTACGCAGCCCCCGATGGCTGTGCCCTTGGTCGACAACTCGGCCACTGCGGCGTCCACGTCGCCTGCCGTACGCGCGCAGATGGCCACGGACGCACCCTCGGCGAGGAGGGTCTCGGCTATGGCGCGCCCGATCCCTTTGGTGGCCCCAGTGATGAGTGCACGCTTACCGGTGAGTCCGAGATCCATGCGAAATTCCCCCTGTGTGGCCTGAAACTAACCGGGCGGTTAGTTCACCAGGCCGGTAGTTCACCATTGTGCGGCCTCTGCTGCAAACACGGCCGGCGTCACTACCTAGAAACACGACCACAAAGACGCTGACGCCGGCGCCTAGCGAAGGGTGTCCTTCCACGACAGGTTCTTGTCCATCCGGGGCTCGCCTGGAAGGCCCAGGACCCGCTCCCCGATGATGTTGCGCTGTACCTCGTCGGAGCCACCGGCAATGCGGTATCCGGGGGCACCCAGCACGTGCTCGCCCCAGCCGTACGTACCCCACTCGCCCGTGTCGGCCACCAACTTGGCGCCCAGCACCAATGACACGGCATCGGACATCTTGGTCATGCCCTCGGTCCACAGCAGCTTGCCCAACGACCCTTCCGGGCCTGCTGGTGCTCCAGATGCGCGCAGATCAGCGGCCCTACGGTTCACGAACCCCTCGACGCGCATGTGGATGAACGCCTGCACCAGTGCATGACGGACCGCAGACTCGTTGGTGCGGCCGAGGGCCTGAGCGGTGGCCAGCAGTTTGGAGAAGGTGCCACCCGGACGGGCACTGCCACCGCCGCTGCCGGAATGGTCACGTTCAAAACCCAGCGTGGTGAGGGCCACGTTCCACCCGTCGCCTTCGGCCCCGAGACGCAACGAATCCGGGATGCGTACGTCGGTGAAGAACACTTCATTGAACGATGTGCCGCCGCTCATCTGCTTGATCGGGCGGATTTCGATGCCGGGTAGATCCATGGGCACCATGAAGGCGGTGAGGCCACGATGCTTGGCCACGTCCGGATCGGTTCGGGCGATGAGCTCGCCCCATTGCGAGAATTGGGCCCCGGAGCTCCATACCTTTTGACCGTTGATGACCCACTCATCCCCGTCACGAGAGGCTCGACAACTCAGCGACGCAAGATCCGACCCGGCCCCGGGCTCAGAAAACAACTGACAGCACAGTGCATCGGTCCGCAAGAACGTGGACACAAATCGTTCTTGCTGCTCCTGGGTACCGAATCGTTCGATGGTGGGGGCGATGAGACCGGTGGTGACGCTGAAGGTTTCGTGTCGGGTGGGTGTCTCGTACTCGGCTTCCAACTTGGAAAATATGCGCGCATGTTCTTTGGTGAGCCCGAGACCACCGAACTGCGTGGGCCACGTGATGGCGTGGTACCCGTGCTCGGCCTTTTGACGATGCCAGGCGGTGATTTCTTCAAGCAGATCTCGTTCCTGCTCAAAAGTCAGCGCATGGAACACCGACACACTGAACGAGCCCGCTCCCCATGCCCCTTCGGTGCCGGTGTCGTGGCGCTGTTTGGCGTTGACATCGAGCCAACTCCGGGCGGCAATGGCGAACTCTTCTACCGTCTGCGTGGTCATTGTGG
>JAYVGK010000006.1:0-6142 GCA_043772215.1 Acidimicrobiales bacterium
AGGATCGACGAGTTGGGTCCCATGAGGTGGGCGCCTACTAACTTGCGCGTGTTACGGTCAGCCACCAGTTTGCAGATGCTGGTGGTGTCCTCCATGGCCCATCCGTAGGCCACGTCGCCGAAGTTCTGCACCTTCACCATCACTTCGATGCCCTGCTCGCGAGCCTGGGCCTCGGTGAGCCCGACACTGGCGATCTGCGGTTTGGTGAACACCGCAGAGGGCACGAAGTCGCGATGCGACGAGATGAGGTCATCGGGATGGGCGAGGTTGTGGCGCACGGTTCGGGCTTCGTGGTTGGCCACGTGTTTGAGCAGATGATCCGAGCTGATGTCACCCAGCGCCCAGATCCCCGGCACTGACGTGCGCTGCATGTCGTCGACCGCGATGCGACCGTTGGCATGGACATCGATCCCTGCGTTCGTGACGTCGAGGGTGTCGGTGTTGGGAATGCGTCCGGTGGCAATGAGCAGGGTGTCTCCCGCCACGGTGACACCGTTGTGCAATGTCACCGTGATGGTGTCACCGTGCTGGGTCACGTGGCGTACCTGCGTGTTGAGATGGACATCGAAGTTGGGCCGGGCCTGTACCAACGCCGTGAAACGTGACGCAACGAGTTCGTCTTGGGCTCCCAGCATCACATCGCCACGATGGATGATGGTGATGCGCGAACCGAATGAACCGAACACGTGGGCCAGTTCATTGGCGATGTAACCCCCGCCGACAATGATGAGGTGCTTGGGTAGATCATCGATGCGCATGATGTCATCGCTGGTGTGGAAATGGACTCCGTCAAGGCCTTCGATGTCGGGAATCATGGGCCGCCCACCGGCCGCCACCAGCACTTGGGTGCCCTCGAGCACGTCGTCTCCCACCGCCACCTGTTTGGGTCCCACAAAGCGGCCCCTTCCCTTGAACACCGTGACGTTGGGCGATCCGTTGGTGCGGTAGTCCTCGCCACCGGCGGCAATGGGGTCAATACGGTCAAACACCCGATTGCGAATGTCGGTCCACCGCACATTGGTGACTTCGGCGTCCACCCCCAGGTTGTGGGCGTTGCGTACCGCCTCAGCTACGTCGGCGACGTGCACCAACATCTTGGTGGGGATGCAACCACGGTTAAGACAGGTGCCGCCGAACGCACCCTCTTCCACCAACGCAATGGACCAATCGTCGAACTCGGGGCTCATGATGGAATTGGCTGACCCGGTGCCGATAATGATGAGGTCGAAGTGTTGTGTCGGCGACTGCATACACGCATAGTTACTTACTTTCTCTGTCTATCGAGGGCACTCCCCTCAGCCGGTCTCCACGCGCATCGACGCACTGGCGTCAATGCCCACACTGAAGCGATTGAGCAACGGAAGACGAATGGGGCTGTCGTAATGGACATGCACCACCACCACGTCGTTAGCGTTTGCGGCAGTCACGTTGAGTCCGGAGATGCCGGTTCGAGCTTGAGCCACGGTCAGTACATCAGCACCGGGGTCAACTGCGGCGGCACGTACTGCCTCCCGGGCGGCGTGGGTCACCAGAAGTTCGTCGCGCATCACCAGGCCCACCTGCACGATGAGCAGCAGCAACGCTGCGATGAGGGGAAGCACGAGGGCGAACTCCACGGTGGCTTGCCCGCGCTGGTGCTGCTCACCTGCCGGAGGGGACCGGCGCGTCACCATCGACCCCATCCGGCGGGCGTTCAACGAGTCAACCGGCCTTGTTCTTGATGAGGCCGAGGATGTGATCGAACAAATCGTCGAGCAGCTTGGTTTTACTGGCCCAGGCAATCAACAAGCTGGCCACGACGGCCGCACCGAGCAACACCAACGCGTACTCAACAGACGCCTGTCCGTTGTTGTTACGCCGAACGGTGAGTACTCGACACCACAGAGATATGAGGAGCGTCATATGCGCCTCCTTTTGTTGGGACGAAACGATTGTCAGAGGCGCAGCGACCGGAGGCCGCTGGCAAGCAGAGGAGCCACGCTTAACAGCGCGAACGCCGGCAGCAGCAGTAGCACGAGGGGTCCAAGCAGGCGGATGGGTACCCGCCGTGCCACTTCTTCGGCGTGTCGGCGACGTTGGTCACGCAAGTCGCCTGCCAGTTGACGCAGGGCGTGCACCAACGGTGTGCCGTGACGTTCCGCCAACACCATCGCAGTGACGAGCGGACGTGCCTCCTCACCCAACTGGATTGGGATTGCCCGGAGCGCGTCGACCATGCGATGTCCAACTGCAGTGGCTGCCAATGCATCGCGCAACGCCTGGCACACCAGACCTTCCATGTTGGTGGTGGTGATGTCGATGGCTTGGGTGAGATTGGCTCCGCTCCCCATGGCGATGGCCAAAAGTTCCACCACATCGGGCAACTGACGCCGAACCAGCGCCTGTCGGGTGGTGATGGCCCTGCGTCGACGAAGACGAAACACGGCGCCCCCCACAGCGCCTGCGGCCAGCGCCACCTGGGGGGCGATGGCAAGCATCACCATGGCCCCCAGCGTGACTTGGGCGATGCTGGCCAACTCCCGGTCCGTACGAGTGGAGGGCACCGGAAGCCCCAAGCTGGTGTACACGAACGCAGCCGCGCGATGCACCCGAACTCCGATGGCCACGAACAAGCGGGAAGGTCGGCGGGTGTTGTGGTGGGTATCGAGCATGACCCGCAGCGGCTGCGGCCGAAATCGATACGCACCGAGGCTCACGACGACTATCCATGCGGCGGTGATTGACATCGACCGGTCCACTCACACCACCACGTTGGCAATGGATCGCATCCATCGATACCCGAGGAGATCCAGCGACACACCCACCCCGAGGCAGGCCAGGCCGATGGGCGAGTGCAGCAGGAATGCTCGAGCCCCCGCATCGGACCCGGACAGCAGTACTGCGAATCCAAGCGGCGTGAAGGCCATGACTCCGGCTGAGAGTTTGGCCTGTGATGCAAGCGCGCGTACTTCTCTACCCACAGTCGTACGGTCTCGGAGGGTCACGGCAACTGCGTCGAGGGCGTCAGCCGTTCCGTGGCCCGCATCGAGGGCCACCACCAAGGCATGAGCGGCCAGGGTGAAGCTGGGGCGGCGGGTACCCCACGCCAAGGCGGCTGCTCTCAGTCCAAAACGTTGCGCTCCGATGGCCAATTGATCCAGATCGCGGCCCATTGGCCCGGGAATGGTGTGGGCCGCCTCTTGTACGGCCAGCATGGGCGATGTTCCCGATCGCAGAATGCGGGCGATGGTTTCCATGGTGAGCGGCAGATCACGTTCCACTTGAGCGGCTTCGCGTCCGGCGGCTACGTGGAGCCAACCACGCCAGGCCACCAATGCGGCGATGGCCCCGATGATTGCGCCTGCGATACCCGCCACCCACCATCCGCCGAGTGCTCCGGCGCCAACGGCCATGGGCCATGAAGGAGTGAGTGTGGACGGGGTCGCTAGGGTGGTGGATCGAAGCCGGGTGAGTACGTGAGCATGGCTCCGTTGGCTGTGCGCCAGCTTGGTCGTGATGCCGGCGAGCATCACTGTTATCACTACCAAATAGTCGGCGCGCATGGTTCTATACCGCCACTGGTTCGGCATGGGGACCGGTGGGGCTGTCCACCACTCGACAGATCTCGCGCACCTCACGAAGCCCATGATGGGACCGCCCCACGTGCACCACAAGGTGAATGGCCGCCATCATCTGTTGGCGGATGGCGATCATCGGCAGATCGATACCAGCCAGCAGCACCATGACTTCGAGGCGGCGAAGCGCATCCTCGGCAGAGTTGGCATGCACCGTGGTGAGCGAACCGGCGTGACCGGTGTTGAGCGCCTGCAACATGTCCAATGCCTCCCCGCCGCGCACCTCGCCGATGATGAGCCGGTCCGGACGCATCCGCAACGCGTTGCGGACAAGGTCACGAATGGTGATGGCACCCGCCCCTTCGGTGCTGGCGGGGCGGGCCTCCAGTCGAACCACATGCGGAGTGCTGAGCCGTAACTCAGCCGCATCTTCGATGGTGATGACTCGATCGGTTGACGGAAGCTCGTGACACAACGCATTCAACAGCGTGGTTTTCCCGGCACCGGTGCCGCCGCTGACCACGATGTTGAGTCGCTCTCTGACTGCGGTACAAAGCGCGCTGACTATATTGGGTGGGCCAAAGTTCCCGAGCGTCATGGGGGTGGTGCCAAAGCGTCGGATGGTGAGGCATGGTCCGTTGAGTGACAATGGAGCCACGATGGCGTTGATACGCGAGCCATCCGGCAGTCGAGCGTCCACCATTGGGCGGCTGCGATCGAGGTGGAGGCCGAGCGGCGCAATGATGCGCTCGATGATTCTCAGAATGGTGTGCTCATCAAGATGGAGCGGCACCCGAACCAATCGACCGGCCCGCTCCACCCACACGTCGTGGGCGCCATTCACCATCACCTCGGTCACGGTGGGGTCGGTCAACAACAGCTCCAAGGGTCCGTAGCCGGATAGGTCGGCCACCATTCCGTGCACCAACTCTGCTCGTACTAATTCCGACAACAACGGTGCTCGCCGATCGAGCATCTCAGACACGTGACGGCCCAGATCTGACGTACTGGTGGTGGGCGACTCGGACAACAACTCCTGTTCCACTTCGCTGCGTAGCGCCTCACTCACACTGAGCTGTGTGCTCATGCCGCAGCGCCGAGTTCCACTTTGGCAAGTGCACGACGAAGCGACGATGGCATGCGATGTTCCAGCAACCCGGCATCGATGGCTCGGGCTACTTCGGCGCTGACATCAAGGCGGGCCACCACCGCCACATTCAGCGCGCTGGCAACGTCAGACTCCTTGAGGGAACGTCCAGCTTCTCGCAGCAGCACCACGCCGGTGGCTGCTCGTGGTGAGGCCACCGCCCGGCGCATGCTGAGATAGCAGAGGCGGGTGACGAGCAGCGACCGATCCGCTCGGTCGATGAGGGCGTGCGAGGCCGGAGTGTCCACGCACCCGGCGTCGACCAGTACGGGGCTGCGCTGGCCGGCCAACCACACCATGAGTTGGTCGATACGACCGCTGGCGAAGTGGGTGGGCAAGGCGGTTCCGGCGCTGAGGAGGTGATACCCGTCGAGATCTACCACCAGACGATCGAGTGCTTCAGGGCCAACATCGGCCTCCGACGCCAACCAATCGCTGAGGCCCGGACCAATGGGGTCGGGCCGACCGAGTACGGCGGCCATGTCGCCACCGAGGTCCAGCAGTAGGGGTGAGTCAAGCGGTGACCGGGCCAGGATGGCCAACGACACGGCGACGGACGTGCATCCAGATCCGCCTTTGGCGGCCCAACAGGTGGTGATCACAATCCAGCCCCTTCTCACGATGAATCGTTAGAGGCTGCGCATCCATCTGGGTAAGCGGCGCAACGAAAGGGTGGATCCGAAGATCACGATACACACTCGGAGGAGATGGCACAACACGCAATTGTGTTCTCGTCGCCCCGCTAGGGTCAGACGTGGAGGTGTCCGGGTACCTGGTGGGCTCCCCCGCCTTCAAAGCGGGTGGAACGAGTGATCCTCGTTCGGCGGGTTCGATTCCCGTCCACCTCCGCCATCACATCGTGTTTCCACACATGAGCGAGGGGCAGCCTCCGGGGCGCAGCCCCAACCTCGACCCCAACCCCAACAAGAATGGGTTCCAGCGCCACTCTTGTTTGGGAATGGCGTCAATTTGCCCATCTTCCCAAACGAGAATGGACTTCCGACCCACTGTTGTTTGGGCTGCAGCATTCTTTACGAAGATGTGGCGGCTACCGGCCCCGATGTCGACAGCAATCGGAGGTTCTCGACGATGTCGAGGTAATGGTGCTCACTCTCGTGTACTGCTTGGCGGCCCATCCACAACAAGGTCTGCTCGGAGGGATCGGGGTATCCGTACTGCACCGGTTGCATCAGTTGCGTGGGGTCGATGGCGTCGAACAGCCGGATCAGCATGGCCGCCGCCGCCGGGAGTTCGTTGGCCAAAGCAACAGCAGTGTCTGCTGCGTACAGGCCGAGGGCAAGCCGCTCGTCCTTGTACCCCGGTTTGAATCCAGGATTGTCTTCCACCAGACCGATCACCAGTCGATCGCGAATCAACAGGAACACGTCCCTCACATGCGCGCCATATTCGTTGACCGACCAGCGCTCAGCAGACGGTCGTA
>JAYVGK010000007.1:0-26339 GCA_043772215.1 Acidimicrobiales bacterium
TCAGCAGCCCCCACCGCCTCGAGGTCGAGCTGGAAGAATTGGCGATACCTACCAGCCTGCGGATTCTCGTGGCGGAACGCCGGCCCCGTGGTCCACACCTTCCACGGCAACGTTGCTGGCGGGTGCTCCACGAACATTCGCATCAACGACGCGGTGAACTCCGGGCGAAGCGCAATTCGGGTGCCGTCTTTGTCCACAAAGTCATACATTTCCTTGGTGACCACGTCAGTGGCCTCACCCACCCGAAGAAACACCCCCAAATCCTCCAACAACGGCGACTGCACTTCGCGATATCCAGCCCGCCCCGCAGCAGTGGCAAAGGCGTCCACCAACGCCCGCCGGCGGTCAGTCTCCGGGGAAACGAGATCGGGCATTCCTTTGAGGGCGGCGAACACGGCGAGCACGATAGCCCCCACCTCGGCGGGCCCCCACCGCCTTTTCCACCAGTTGTCAGACTGTTGCGACCGTCCCAGCGGCTACATCACCAGTGCGATCGGCGGTCCGATCACCCTTGCCCGGCAGCAGACGATAGGCATCGAACACCGAATCCACCCGTCGTACCGATGACAGGATGGATTCCAGATGAGTGGGGTCGGCCAACTCAAAATCGAAGCGTTGCCGGGCCACACGATCGGACCCGGTATGGGTGGAACAACCGAGCACGTTGACGTGTGAATCACTGAGTACCCGGGCCACATCGGCCAGTAGCCGGGACCGATCCAGCGCTTCCACCATCACCGACACCACAAAGGCGCGGCCACGCTGCTCGGTGGCCGACACGTCCCACTCCACCTCGATCATGCGGCCGCCCGCGCCGGTACGTAGCGAGTGGGAATTGGCGCAGTCCGAGCGATGTACGGATACGCCACGGCCTCGGGTGACGAAGCCCACGATCTCGTCACCAGGCACCGGAGTACAACATCGCGACAGCCGCACCAGCACTTCATCGAGACCCTCCACATGAACCCCGACCCCGGCATGGGCGCGAGTACGGCGACGCTCCCGACTGGGACGCTGACGGGTGGTGACGGAGAGTTGCTCTTCGTGCTCACCACCGCGCAACTCCCTGGCGAGGCGTTGCGTGACGTTCTGCGCGCTTACATGGCCCTCGCCCAATTGCACCAGCAGATGGTTGACATCAGGGAATCCGAGGGCATCTGCCACCGTGGTGAGAATGGGCGAGGCCAGCAACTTCTGAGCGGGCAGACCCTCTTTCCGCATAACCCGGATGAGCTCTTCACGGCCAGTTTCGGCGGCGTCCTCGCGTCGCTCCTTGGAGAACCACTGCTTGATCTTGGCGCGCGCTCTGGTGGTAACCACGATTTGCAGCCAATCGCGCGAAGGCTGCGCCGTGTCCACCTTGGACGTGATGATCTCCACCGTCTCGCCGGAGTTGAGTGACGAGTCCAGCGGTACCAAACGACCATTGACCCGAGCCCCGATACAGCGGTGACCCACATCGGTATGGATGGCATACGCGAAGTCGATGGGGGTGGCACCGACCGGAACGGTGATGACCTTGCCCTTGGGGGAAAAGACGAACACCTCGTCTTGGTCGAGATCGACCTTCAGCGTTTCCAGATAGGCGCCCGGCTCGGACTGGTCGGCCACGGCTGACTCGGAAATGCGTTGCAGCCAACCAATGTCCTTGGGGTCGATACGCCCGCCGGGACGACCTTCTTCCTTGTACCCCCAGTGCGCAGCCACCCCGAACTCGGCGCGCTGATTCATTTCCCGGGTGCGAACTTGGCACTCCAACTTCTTGCCATCGGGGCCCACCACCGTGGTGTGCAACGACTGATAGAGGTTGAACTTGGGCATGGCGATATAGTCCTTGAAACGCCCCTGTACCGGCTTCCAGATGGCATGAATGGACCCCAGTGCGGCGTAACAGTCCTTCACCGAATCCACCACGACCCGCACGCCCATAAGATCGTGGATCTCGTCGAACTCCTTGCCCTTCATCACCATTTTTTCGTAGATGGACCAGTAATGCTTCTCCCGGCCGGTGACTTCAGCATCGATGTGCAACTCGGCGAGACGCTCACGTACTTCGGTGATGGCGGCCTTGAGGAACCGGTCCCGCTCAGGAGCCCGGGCCGCCACCATGGCCTTGAGCTCCGCGTACTTACGAGGTTCCAACGCCCGGAAGCTGAGATCTTCCATCTCGTGCTTGATTTCACCGATACCCAGGCGATGGGCCAACGGAGCGTAGATGTCGAGCGTCTCTTGTGCGGTACGGCGGCGCTTCCATTCTTCGCCCACTGCGTCGATGGTGCGCATGTTGTGCAGTCGGTCCGCCAGCTTGATGAGCAGCACCCGCAGGTCCTTGGCCATGGCCACCAACATCTTGCGCATGGTGGCAGCCTGCTGGGCCTCTTTGGAGTCGAACTGCAGGCGCTCCAACTTGGTGACGCCGTCGACGATGGCTGCTACATCCGGGCCGAACTTGAGCACCAGATCGTCCAACGTGACACCGGTGTCTTCCACTGCATCATGGAGGATGGCCGCCGCCAGCGTGATGTCGTCGAGCCCCAACTCGGCCAGGATGGTGGCCACGGCAACGGGATGGGTGATGTACGGCTCGCCAGATTTGCGGGCCTGACCGGTATGGGCCTGGGCACCGAGTTCGTAAGCGGCGATGATGCGTTGCGCCGGTGCCTTGGGGTGACGCAGCCGGTAAGCGGCGAGTAGGGGCGCCAGAATCGGGTCGGACTCCACTCCGGTGCGGTGACCTTGCTCGATTGTGGTCACCGGGTGCCCTCTCGCTCAGAACGTGTGTGCGTACGCCTTCAAGGGTACGTGAGCAGTGAGGCTACCGGGCACGACCCCAGGCGGCTACGACCACCCAGTGCGTCGAGCTCCACCAGAAACAGACAGCCAGCCACAGCCGCACCCGCCGCTTGTACCAGGCTCACCGCAGCCGCTGCCGTGCCGCCAGTGGCCAACACGTCGTCCACGATGAGCACCCGGTCTCCGGGGCCCACTGCGTCGATATGCAGTTCCAGCGTGTCCGAGCCGTATTCCAGTTCGTAGCGCTGGCTGATGACATCGAAGGGCAGCTTGCCGGGCTTGCGCATGGGAGCGAAGCCCAGACCCAAGCGGTCCGCCACGGGGACCCCGAACAGAAATCCCCGGCTCTCGATGCCCACTACTAACGTGGGCGCCATTGGTCGGCCCAGATCGGCCATCATGTCGAGGGAACTACGGAGTCCGTCGGGGTCACCGAGTAGCGGGGTGACGTCGCGGAACGTGATGCCAGCAGCCGGAAAATTGGCGATGTCGCGGACAAAGGCCTGAAGATCGGTGATGTCCATACGTAAGTGTCAGCGCTTGCCCGGTTTGCGGGGGCGAGGCACCGATCCACCCGTAAGCGCGCTGACGGCATCGAGGCCCGACTTCTTCACGCCCACCACGTCGCTGACCGTTCCATCAGCAGCAATCATGGGGGCCACGCTGCGTCGCCCGGTGGTCATGCGATCGGCAATCTGCTTCCACCGCGGCTCGCGCTCTTTGAAGATGGCCAGCAGCGGTGACGCAATGAAAATCGACGAGTAGGCGCCCGTGAGCAATCCCACGAACAGGGCCAGGCCGAAGTCACCCAGTGCCGTTGCCCCCATCACTCCTGCTCCGAGTACCAACATCGACAGCACCGGCAGAACCGCAACCAGTGACGTGTTCAGCGAGCGCATGAGTACTTGGTTCATGGACAGATTGACGATGTCCGTATAGGTGAAACGGCCGGTGCCGCCCACCGACTCCACGTTCTCTTCCACCTTGTCGAACACCACGATGGTGTCGTACAGGGAGAAGCCTAGGATGGTGAGGAAGGCCACCACCGTGGCCGGGGTTACCTCGAATCCGGACAGCGAGTAGATGCCGACGGTGATCAGAATGTCGTGGATCACTGCGGCAATGGCTGCCAACGCCATTTTCCACTCGAAGCGTACCGAGATGTAGGCAGCGATGAGGACGAAGAACGCACCAAGGGCTTGGATGGCCTTTTTCGACACATCACGGCCCCATGACGGGCCCACGGATTGGACGCTGATGTCGTTCTCCGTGGTCTTGGTGAATTTGGCCAGCGCGCTTACTACCTTCTGGGCATCGGCAGGGGTGGCTTTGTCTCCCTGGACACGCAGGTAGGACTTGCCGCCGGTGGTGACCGTTTGGATTTTGGCCTGGGCCAGATTCAACGACCGGATGGCACTACGGGTATCGGCCACGGACTTGCCGTTTGACGGCACCTGCCACACCGTGCCGCCTTCGAAGTCGATGCCCAACTTGAGCCCGCGTAGCCCCAGCGAAGCCAGGCCGATGAGCAGCACCGTGCCAGACATCGTGAACCAGCGCGGCCAACGCCGGACGAACTCGATGACGGTTTCGCCGTTGTACAGGCGCTTCCACAACGAACGCTTGGGCAGCCCGCCAACCACAGCAGGGTCACTCACTTGACAGCCCTCGATCCCGATCCGGGAAGAATACGAGTGGCGGTACCGACAGCTGTTTGGGCGTCGCTGATGTCCATGTTGTGGGCCACTCCCATGCGACCGGTGGTGAAGAATGTTCCTCGGCCGAGCAAGGCCACGATGGGACGGGTGAAGAAGTACGACACCACCAGATCCAACGCCGTGGACATGGCCAAGAAGAAGGCGAACCCGCGCACCCCGCCCACCGTGAGGAAGTAGAGCGCAAGTGCACCGATGAGCGATACCAGGTCGGCGGCCAAAATGGTGCGCCAGGCCCGTTTGAATCCACGATCAACCGACGAACGCAGCGTTTTACCGTGCCGTACTTCATCACGCAATCGCTCGAAATACACCACATAGGAGTCCACACTCACCCCCACGGAGACGATGATGCCCACCGCCCCGGACAGGCTCAATGCCAACCCTCTAGATTGCGTCAGCAATGCAGTGATGGTCCACAACAAACATGCTGACACGCTGACGCCAGCGATGACCACCAGGCCCAGCGCCCGGTAATAGAACATCATGTAGGCGGCCACCAAGGCCAGGCCGATGAGGCCCGTGATGATGCCCGCCCGCAACGAGTCTTTACCCAGCGATGCCGACACTGTTTGTACGGTTTGTGGTTCCAGCTTCACTGGCAGCGATCCGTAGCGCAGCACGATGGCCAGCCGACGAGCTTCTTTGGCATCGAAGGTGCCCGAGATCTGAGCTTTACCGCCGAATTGCGTGGTTTGAATTACTGGTGCGCTGATGACCTCGGAGTCCAACACGATGGCCAACTGGCGTTGATAGAGCTGCTGAGCCATTTGGTCCCACTTGGCACTACCGGCCCCGGTGAACACCACGTTGACCACCCAGGCGCCGGTAGTGGCGTTGATTTCGGCGGTGGCGTCACTGACGATGGTGCCGGTGAGCAAGGTGGGCTGCAGGATGTACCGGTTGCCCTGCTTGTCAGCCAACACCACGGTGGCTTCGGCCTTGTCCTGCGAGCGGGGCGTCGTGCCCGTCTTGGTGTCGAGGTCGCCAACGGGGGTGGTCTTGGTGGGCAGGGTGGTGTTAGTGAGCAGCGTGGTGCCGGTGAGCAGCGTGGTGCCGGTGCGCAGGGTGGTGCTGGCCGAGGGGACGACCATGGTTCCCGGAGACGTGGTGGCGGTCGGCGCTTGTGCACCTACGGCGAAGCCACGCAGGCTGCCGGCCGACGGGGCCACGAAATCGCCCCTTGTGGTGGAGGGCGAGGAGGGGGCGATGGTTGTGTTACCCACCACCACCGTTTGCGAATCGGCGCCACCGATAGTGACCAACGTGGACCGTGGTGGCGCCACCGAGGTGCTTCTCCCACCTTTCAAGGTGGTGGTGCTGCCGCCGGTGACCGCAGGCGCAATGGGGGCAATCTGCTGAAGTACGGGTCGGAATCTGAGTTCGGCGGTTTGGCCGATGGTGTCAAATGCCTTGTTGGCATCCTTGATACCCGGAAGTTCCACCACGATGTTGTTGCCCTGTAGACGGACGTCAGGCTCCGCCACACCGAGCCCATCGACGCGCTGACGGATGATGTCCTTGGCCTGCTCCAATGAGCTCTGTTTGAACGTCCCCACCGGTTGGTAGACCAGTGATGCGCCGCCCTGTAGGTCGAGTCCCAGGCCCGGTGTCCATCCCTTGAAGGCAGTGAACAGCACGCCGAGGATGGCAACGGCCACGATGGCCGACAAGGACACCGCATTGCGGTTTTTGGTCATGGTCGCAACCCTCTGCCACCGAATCCACGCTTCTTCACTACGGTCGGGGAGTCCGGCGCATCCGACCCATTCGTGCCATCGTCTGTCCCTGTGTTCTGCGCCGCAGCCTCGGCTGCGTGCAGAGCGTCCAGGTGGATGACGTGATCGGCACCCAGCAGCTCCTCGGTGCCGGGAGCATCAGGCATGGACCCATCGAGCTTACGGGCGATGGCCCCACGGGCCAGATGGAACTCCACGCCGGGAGCCACCGCCACCCGGACCACGTCGCCCGACTCATGGGTGACGACACCAAACATTCCGCTGGTGGTGAGTACCCGATCGCCCACCGTGACGCTCGACAGCAAAGCCCGCTGGTCGGCCACCCTGCGCCGTTGGGGACGGATGACGAGGCCGTACATGAGAGTGGCCATGAGCACTAATGGGAGAAATTGCATGCGAAACCGATCGGTGGACGGACGCGCCCGTACGGGCAGCGGAGGAAGAGGTTAGCCGCCGGTCCCACCCCACTGGGCGACCACCTGAGTACGCAGGTCCGAGAAGCTCCCGTCGATGATGGCAGCCCGGGTGGTGCGCATCAGTCCCAACAGGTAAGCCAGGTTGTGTACGGACAGCAATCGGGCTGCGGATTGCTCGCCCACGGCAATCAGGTGACGGAGGTAGGCGCGGCTGTAGCGATGACAGGTATTGCAGTCACATGCGGCATCGAGGGGTTCGTCAGCGCGCGCCCAAATAGCGTTGCGGATCTGGACCCGACCGGTGGAGGTGAGCACCGTTCCGTGGCGGGCCAGGCGGGTGGGCAACACGCAGTCGAACATGTCGATACCTCGGGCCACCGCCTCGATGAGACTTACCGGATCGCCCACTCCCATCAGGTAACGGGGACTGTCAACGGGAAGATGGTCGGTGGCGGCGGTGATGGCGGGCAGCATCTCCGATCGGGTCTCGCCCACAGACAAACCGCCCACGGCATAGCCGTCGAAACCAACAGCCACGGTACGCTGCGCGCTTTCGATCCGCAGCGTGGCATCGGTGCCGCCCTGTACGATGCCAAACACGCACTGGTCTTCGCGACTGCGCGCATCTCGACATCGTTGGGCCCAAACTGCGGTGCGCTCCACTGCTTTGCGCAATACATCGTGGGTGGCCGGAAGAGCGGAGCACACATCGAGCACCATGGCGATGTCGGCGCCGATCAACTCCTGTACGGCAATGGCTTTTTCCGGAGTGAAACGATGTTTGGAGCCGTCGTACACGGACGTGAACGTAACGCCGTCGTCGTCGACTTTGGGATCGAGAGAGAACACCTGGAAACCGCCGGAATCGGTGAGCAGATGCCCGTGCCAGTCCGCAAAGCGATGCAATCCACCCATTTCGGCCACCAGATCAGCGCCCGGACGCAACATCAGGTGATACGTGTTGCCCAAGATGATCTGCGCGCCGAGCATCTCCAAATCATCAGCGCCAAGAGCTCGAACCACCCCCCTGGTGCCCACCGGCATGAACACGGGTGTGTCGAAGCGGCCGCGCGACGTGGTGATCGAGGCGGCACGCGCCACCCCCTCAGCGGTGACCGCAGTGGCTTCGATGTGAAAGGTCAGTGGCACGGGCGACGGACGCTAACTCGGGCGTTCAGCCAAGTCGAGCGACTTAGGGGCGGACGAGTCAGGGGCAGACCCGTCAGGGGCGGACGAGTCAGGGGCGGACGAGGAACTCGATACGGCGGTTGCGGGCTTGCCCGGCGGGGCTGGCATTGGAGTCAACCGGATTGGCCGACCCTCGACCTAGGGCGGTGATTTGTGATTCTGGGACACCTTTGGCCACCAAGGCCGCTTTCACGGCATCGGCGCGCTGCTGTGAGAGCGCCACATTCTTGGCCGCATCACCACGATTGTCGGTGTATCCGGTGACGTCGATGTGCAGCGTGGTGCCCGTCATCACGTCGCCAATGCTATCGACCAGTTTGCGACCCGCCGGCAACAGCGTGGCCAGGTTGGTGGCAAAGGTGATCTTGCCTCGTTTGAGAACGGTGTCGATGGCGGCCTGCGCCTCGGGTGGCGCCAACACGGTGGCGGGCGTAACTGACGTGGCTTCGGGCGCAGTTGTAGCCAACCCAACGGCGCCTGTCGTGCTCGACGACGCCGTGGCTCCGGCAGTGGTGCTGGCCGTTATCCCGGTGCCCGAAACAGACCCTGCGGCCTCGGCCGTGAAGGTGTCACGAACCCTATTCGGGTCGCCCACCACACCAGCCAGGAGAGCCATCACGTCGGCCCGTCTGGTGCCATCACCGAGTATTCCGGTGGCGTCGATACTGCCATTTCGCACATTGAGCGCAGCGGTACGCACCTTGAGCCGGTCAAAGTTGGCAATCGCTGTTCCCAGCCGTTGATACCCGTCTAAATCGACGGCGACAGACTCGCTCCCCTTGACCGTGAGGCCATCGGTGACTTGTTTGGCACCCAGACCTTGACGGGCGGCCTCCAGCAACACCTTCACCGCCGCAGGGCTGGGTCGAGTGCCTGCAAACGACACTGAACCTTCGCTGTACGTGGCGATCAGCGGCAAGATGTTGACGGCAGGAGCGGCTGTGGTGCTGCCCGTACGTACGGACAGCGCGCCCCCATGTGCGGAGGTCACGCCGCGGACGCGGTTGGCCGTCTTCAAGGCCAATTCCTTGTCGGCTGCGCTGGTGACGAAGCCACTGAGGTTCACCGACTGCCCGTTGGCCAGCACCTCGACTCCGGAGATCCCCTTGGTGGTCAGCGCCAATGACACTTTGTCTTCCAACTCGTTCTCCATTGCGGGCCGCCCAGCCAGAGACCCGGCCAACAACAGCGCTGGAAGCCCGATCGCCCCTGCCACCACGGCTGCAAGTCGACGTCGACTACGACGCTCCCCCATTGCCACCGAAAGGGTCGACACCTCGGGCCGATACGCAGAACCGGTACTCTCGTTCACCGCGGCATTGTCGAAGATGTCGCCCGTTGGTGCATCGATTGGGTCGTCGTCGGACCCCAAGGTGCTCACGATCGTTCACTGCCTGCGGCTTGGGACCAAACGGTGTCGTGGCGGGCCTCCCACATCGCTCTGGCAACTGTTGGCCACTCGTTGGTGGTGATGACCCCGGGGACCTCGAGCATTGCTTCGTAGCGTTCCATGTCCGCCGGACCCCAGCGCCCAATTTCGGCATATGAGGAAACGCCAAACTCCGAGAGATGGGCAAGCAGCGTGGGGGTGATGCCGGGCAAGGCACTGAGGTCATCAGTGGTTGCATGCGTATCGGGTTTCGACGTCTGTGATGACGCCAGTTGACGGCCGCCCAGTGTGCTGCGGGCCCTGTCCAAACGATCCGACAACGACTGCACGGTCGACTGTTGACGTTGAGAGATCTCGCGAAACCCAACGAACTCCTGCGTGAGTTCTTGCAACGCCTCGTGGGCGGCATCGGCGCGCAGACGAGCATCAGACAACTCCACATGTAACGCCGACAGTTGCGATTCTCTGGCGGCGTTGGCACTGACCAACTCAGCCTGCAGTTGCACCGCTTCGGCCTCGGCTTTGGTGGCTCGCTCGTCGAGGCCGATGACACCATTGCGAAGTCGAGTGGCTTCGGCTACGAGACGCTCGTTCTCATCCGCCAAACCAGCCCCTTGCGTTCCGTGGCTGGACAGTTCCGTTTGCGCAGCGGCCAGATCCCCGGCCAGACGGTCGTTCTCCTCCTCCACCTCATCGAGGCGGCTACGCCAAGTGGAGAGCGACTTGCGGGCCCGGTCCAACTCGACCTGTATGCGGCTCATCTCCGGTGTCGCTTCTCCCACCAGCGGGCCGACTGTTGTACTCAGTTCGGCGATGGACTGCTCGTGGCCCACGATGGTCTGCGCAGCATGATCGAGTTCGGCGTGGGCGATCTCGAGGTCGCCACGCAGACTCGCGAGTTCGGCGTTGCGAGTCGCCAGTTGTGATTCGATGTCGGTGGTGCGAGCCGCCACCACGGAGTCAACGTCAGGGGATTCGGTGGGAGCCGATGCAACTTGGGCCTTGGCGACGTTGAGTTGATGGGTGAGATCGTCTGCGTCACTGCGAGTGCGGGCCAGTTCCTCTTCCATCTCCGAGAGGCGCCGTTCCAGATGGGGGTCGGCGATGTCTCCTCCGCCTTCGGATTGCGCCTGCGCCATCAGAGCGTCGTAGTCACGACGAACCGCCACCAACTCGTCTTCTCGCGAACCGAGCATGCCCTGCAGTTCTTCGTGGGTGGCCTTGGCCGCCAACACGTGTGAATCACGGGCATCGAGATCGGCGTGAACGCGCTTGAGACGTTTGCGCAACCGAGCGATCTCCTGATCCTTGGACTCAATTTGGGAACCCAGCTCTTGGACTTGGTCACCGTCCTCGCTGCCGATCATCGGGGACGCCGCCTCAAACGGCTCTCCACCCCAGATGAGCCAACCAATGACCACTCCCACCGCCCCTGCGAGCACCAGGTAGAGCGCAAATCTTGCAATGAAATACCACACGGCGAGTCCTTGTAGTCGAAGACGAAACTCCGGACGATCCTTTTCCGACGAAACGCCGGACAGAACAGCACCAACCGTACTCGCCGATGCCTGCGATTTCGGGTATCGCTTGATACTCAGCGCGCAAACAGTCAGCGCGCCGACAATGTTGGTGGTGACGACGGGTTCAGTTCACGAGCCCACGGACAGGTAGTCGACCACCCGGATGGCACTGCCCATGACCTTCACGGCCCAGGCCAACAAGCGATCATGGGCGGCCACTGTGGTGACTCGGCCCTCCAGGGTGAGAGTGTCGTTGGCGAGAGTGGCGGTGCCCGTGGCCACCCCCTCATTGCGCAGAGCCACCATCATGGAGGCGACACCCGGTAACAGCGAGGGATCGGAACTGCTCACTGGATCTATCTCCAGCAGATCGCGTACCTCCAAGACACTCTTGGCTCCGGACACGGTGGCGATCAGCGTCGGTCGTATGGCTTCGTACGGGATGAATCCGGACAATTCCACCACGTCACCGCGAAGTGAAGCCCGTAGCCCGGCCGGCGCTGGAGTCAAGGCCTGCGTCGAGCTCACGACGACAGGAGTGGTGCGCGAAGTGGTGGCGATGCGGGCGGGAGGGGTCTTTGGGGTCGAGGCGGGACGAGACGCAGGGGCGCCGACATCGTTGACCCGCACCACATGAACCACCCGCACGCCTCGGATGCCCGCAGTGCGGGCCACCACCTGACCCACTCGGGCTGCGTCCATTCGAGCGGGTACTCGCAGCGTGGCATCGCGCCCGGAGTACGAAATCGACACGCCGATGGCCTTTGCCGCAGCCAGTCGGCCTTGGGTGCGAACGGCGAGATTCTGCTCCACACCATGGCGGCCGAGCGTGAGTCCGAGGGCTCCCAGCGCCAATGCGCCCACCAGCCCGACGCCCAGCCCCACCGTCAACCGTCTGCCACGCCCCATGGCCGAATTGTCACGTGACACAACCCCAACCCCGCCCCCAACCCCGCCTCCAACCCCGCCTCCAACCGTGGCCGAATCGTCCGCCATGCGGTCGGCGAGCGGGGTGGGCGGGCTGGGATCGGTCACCGGGACTCTGCACCGTAGCGAACAAGCGGGCGAATCTCTTCGCTACCGCCCATGAGCTCAGCAGCCTGGGCGCCCCAAGTAGGCAGCGACGGGTCAAACCCGAGGCCGGCCGACGCCACGGCGTCACGCAATTCATCCACGGACGCCACCGCCAGACGCACGAACGAGGTGATGCCAGCCACGTTCAGCGCACCATGGACCTTGGCACTGATGCCCTCGACACGTTGTAGATCGTCCGTGGCCGGCCGTCGTTGTCGTCCCACCGTCAGTGGCTGCAGCACGATCGGTCGAGGGGCGTTGGAGACGACCCGCCGAGCTTGCGGCGGTGCTGCATTCGGTCCTGGAGCAAGCCGACGAGGAGGGCGGATCGACTCTTGCGCCACCCCGATACGGCTTGCTGCCTGACGGGCGGCGCCTGCTTGGGCGGCGACCAAATGCAACTCGTGAACGGTTCGGAGCTGGATCAACTCTCGGGCCAACCATGACGCCTCCGCCGCCTTGGCCTCGGCCCAGGTCCGCCGGGGCTCAGCAGCGGCGATCTCCCGACGCTGACTCACTTCGGCAATCTCCAATCGACGGTGCCATTGAGACACCAATCTGGCCGACGCCGCCGCAAGTGCATCGGAAAATTCAACAGTCGGCTGGGAAAGACTGGCGGCATCGCGCTCGCCTTGCACCGCCATGATCATGTCGGCCAGACGTTGTTCGGCGTCGGCCAGTGTCGCCTGATCGTGTGCCCGGGCCGCCACACTGGCGCAACGTTCATCCTCATGAAGGCGACGCAGCGCCTCGAGCTCGGACTGCAGTCGCTCCACGCGTTCTGTTACCGCTTGCGCCGACTCGAGCTCCACCCACAATTTGCCCACCTGGACCCGCAACACGGAGGCGCTCTGGCGCTCGGCGTCGAGGTGGCGATGAACCTCAGCCAATTGCCGACCCGCAGTACGTCGCAGCGTCATCAACTCTGCATCTAGGCGATCGACCTGGCGTTGTGAGGAGATCACTCGCCGATCGGCTTCATCGCGCTGTCGAGAGGCATTGCCCCAATGGGCCTTCAGCATGGTGATGAGCGCGGATGCGTCGGCTGCGGTGTCGTGGCCCGCCGGAATGAGCGCCACCATTTCGGCACGTGCTTGGAACAGCGCACGCTCGGCCTGCCCAGCACGATGGCTGCTGGCATCGTGCGCTTCGAGGAGACGGGTGCGATCACGCTCGAGAGTTACCGCAGAGGTACGAACCATGGTCAGTGATGAGCGCAGCTCCACCATTTCGCGCTCCGCCGCATCAGCGCGCCTGGTGACGGTTTCAACTTGGGCCGCCAATGCAGCTTGGCGGTCGACGGCCCGCAATTGCTCTGCGCTGATTTGGTCTTGCAAGGCCACTGCAACGCGTCGACGGGCACTCGCCAACCGGCCCCACAGCAACCAACCAACCAACGTGCCAAGCGCAACCGCCGCCACGAGGTACCACAGGTACTGCATTGCCAGCCAGACCATGTTTCCCTACCCCATCATCGGAAATTGTTGACGACACGATCCTACCCGGCGCCAGATGAACCGTCGTGGAGCCTTCCTCTTAGTTTTGCCGTTCCACCAGCATGGCGTCGCCGAAGGAGAGGAACCGGTAACCGTCGGCCAACGCCATGGCGTACAGCTCCCTCCATACCGGCCCCACGAACGATTGCAGCAATGCCAGCAATGTGGTGCGGGGCAAGTGGTAGTTGGTGAGCAGCACATCAACGAGTTGCAGGCGCCGGTCGCCGTAGATGAACAGGTCGGTGCGACCTTCGAGTTCCCCCCGAACCGCCGCACTCTCCAATGCCCGCACCGATGTGGTGCCTATGGCGATGACCCGGCCACCGTTGGAGTAAGCAGCCTGACAGGCGTCCCACGTGGCTTGCGGAACCCGGTAGCGCTCGGTGTGGATGACGTGATCCTCCACTTCATCTGTGGTCACCGGACGGAACGTGTCGAGTCCCACCACCAATTCAACCGCCAGCACTTGGGCCCCTCGGGCGCGGCAGCGTTCGATGAGCGCCTCGGTGAAATGCAGCCCGGCGGTGGGCGCAGCCACAGATCCGGGTTGGCGGGCGAACACCGTTTGATACCGCCCCGGATCGGTCATGGCCGTGGTGATGTAGGGCGGCAGCGGCATCACTCCGTGGGCATCAAGGGCGACCGGCTCGTCGAGAGGACTCAGGACTGCGTCTTCGGGACCAAGCAAGCGAACCCGACGCTGGCCTTCGGCCAGCACCTCACCTATCTCGACCCCCAAGTCCGATCCCGGGGAACGCACCACAGTGCCCAGAGTGATCTTACGGCTGGGACGAACCAATGCCCGCCACCATCCTGACGGGTCTCGTTCCAGCAGCAGAACCTCCACCACTCCACCGGTTGCTTTGATGAGCCGCAGCCGAGCGGGCAACACCTTGGTGTCGTTGACCACCAATACATCACCGGGCCCCACCAGATCGGCCAGATCACTGACGTGACGATGGGCCACCACGCCATTTAGATAGGTGAGCAGGCGGGCGCTGTCTCGCGGTTCCGCCGGGGTCTGGGCAATGGCGGAATGGGGCAGGTCGTAGTCGAGATCGTCAGTACGCATTATCTAAGCACGCATATGTTAATCGAACAGTGTGCGGCTGGTGTCTTGGCGATCATCATCGAGTGCTTCCAACAGCGACCGAGCCGTGTCGGGCAGATCCACACCCATGTGTTGCCAGGCCGCCTGCGTGGCTACTCGGCCTCGCGGCGTACGACGCACAAACCCCATTTGTATGAGGAACGGTTCGTACACCTCTTCTACCGTGTCGGGAGCCTCACCAACCATGATGGCCAGCGTTGACAGGCCGATGGGATCGCCGCCTCGGTTACACAGCGCGCTGAGGATGGCACGGTCCACTCGGTCCAGACCCAGATCATCTACATCGAATACGGACAATCCATCCCGCGCTGCGTGGAAGTCGATGACACCGTTGCCCCGTACCTCGGCGTAGTCGCGCACCCGCCGCAGCAGACGGTTGGCCACACGGGGAGTACCCCGTGACCGACGGGCGATCTCGGCGGCTCCGGCAGCATCGATGGTGACCCCGAGGATGATGGCGGCGCGCTCCACGATGGAACACAGGTCAGCAGCAGTGTAGTAATCCAGCCGGGCCACATGTCCAAAGCGCGCATACAATGGTCCGCTGATGAGGCCAGACCGGGTGGTGGCCCCCACCATGGTGAAGCGGGGAAGTTCTAGACGTATTGAACGAGCCGTAGGGCCTTTGCCCAACATGATGTCGAGCTGGAAATCTTCCATGGCCGAGTACAGGACCTCTTCCACCTGACGGGGCAAACGGTGGATCTCGTCAATGAACAACACGTCACCTTCGTTGAGCCCGTTGAGCAGCGAGGCCAGGTCGCCAGCCCGTTCCAGGGTTGGTCCCGAAGTGACCCGCAGCCCCGCTCCCATTTCCGCCGCCACGATGGTGGCCAGGCTCGTTTTGCCCAGACCGGGCGGGCCTGCGAACAGCAGATGATCGGCCGGTTGGTGGCGGCGCCGGGCGGCCTCCAACACGATGGCCAGGTGCTCCTTCACCTGCGCCTGACCCACGAACTCGGCCAGGGTACGGGGTCGCAGGCTGAGCTCGGCCTGATCTTCGAGGGCGATGTCCTCGGCACTCATCGACGGGCCTCGGCCAGATTCGACAGGGCCATCCGCAGCAGGGCGGCTGGCTCACCATCGGTGGGCAGGGTGCGCAGTACGCCGCGGATCTCGTCGTTGCCGTATCCCAATTCGGCGAGGGCAGCGCGTACATCGGCGCGAGCGTCAAGGGTGTCTTCGGTGATGGCGGCGCCCAGGTTGCCCGGAGCGGTGATGGCGCCCACAACCGAGAGGTCAGGTGAATCCAATCGTGACGACAGTTCGATGAGGAGGCGCTGCGCCGTTTTCTTACCCACCCCGGGGATGAGCGTGAGGGCATCGGCGTCCTCGGCCGCCACCGCCGTACGCAACGACGACGGGGTATGGGCGGTGAGGATGGCCAGCGCCAGGGCCGGACCCACCCCATGGGCCCCGAGGAGCAACTCGAAGCAGACCCGCTCGTCACGCGACCCAAATCCGAACAGCACCAACGCGTCCTCGCGCACATGGGTATGAACGTGGAGGAACACGGAACTGCCGAGATCACCCAGCGCGCTGAGGGTATTGGGGGTCACCGATACCCGGTAACCCACCCCCGAGGCGGTGTCCACGATGACTTCACCCTTGGCCGAGCGGTCCGCCAAGGTGCCCCGCAGTGACCCGATCATCGCTGTCCTCCCGGTGGACGGGGCGCCGCCGGACGGGCCAACGGCACCCCACCCACACTGGAGGCAATACGCAGCGGCCGACCGCCATAAGCCCCCGCCGACCCGGACTCGACGGCTCGGCCCAGCGACGTGGCGGCCGCCGCCTTGGCCAGCAGTGGGGCCACCGCCAGATGACACAGCGCCAAGGCCAGGGCATCGGCGGCGTCGGCGGGCTTGGGCATCTCAGCCAGGTGCAGCAGTTTGGCCACCATGGACTGCGTTTGATGCTTGTCGGCCGAGCCGTAACCAGCTACCGCCTGCTTGACCTCATTGGAGGTGTACTGCACCACTTGGCAACCCTGACGACACGCCAGCGCCAAAGCCAGGCCGCTGGCCTGGCTCACCCCCATCGCAGTACGCGCATTGGTTTGGAAGAACACCCGTTCGACCACCACCACATCGGGTCGGAGGCGCAACAGTAGGTCGTCGAGTTGGGCGTGCAAGGAGGCCAAGCGTTCGTGCAACGGGTTGGTATGCGGGGTTTGCAACACCCCATGTTCCACGGCCGTGGGCTGATGACGGGCGTCGGTACGGACCGCCCCAAATCCGCAGCGGGACAGGCCTGGATCAATACCGAGTACGAACATGCGTTTGCCAGGTTAGCGGAGCCGCCAACTCCGACTGGTCATTCAGCTACGAATGGCCTTGAGCAGGTCCTCGGTCTTTTTGAAGGTGAGACCGGTGGCGGAGCGGTGGGCGTACTTCACCACGCCGTCGGCCCCCACCACAAACACACTTCGGCGGTAGAAGCCGAGAGGACCCAGGATGTTGTAGAGCTTGGCCACCTCCTTACCTCCATCAGCCAACAGCGGAAACGCAAACCCGCCCTGCTTCTCGGAGAACCGTTCGTGGGAGGCCACGTCCTGGGGCGAGATGCCGAACACCTGCGCATCAAGGCCCTCGAACTCGCTGATCTCTTTGGTGTACGCGTTGAGCTGCATGGTGCACACGGGGCTGTCATCACCCGGATAGAACGCCAGCACCACGGGATGATTGCGGTACTCGCTGAGGGTGTAGTCACGTCCGCCCGTACCGGGGAGGGTGAAGTCCGGAGCCACATCGCCTACGTCAACAGCCATACACGGACCGTAGCCGAGGGTCCACCCCGGCCTCCACCCGGGCAGTACCTATTCGGCACTTCTCTGCCGGACCGCTTCGAACAACGTCACGATGGTGGCCATGGCCACGTTGAGCGAATCGGCCTGACCGGCCATTGGTATGCGCACCTGCTCGTTGACCGCCGCCAACCAGAACGCCGACAAACCGAACTGCTCGCTGCCCATGAGCACGGCTAAGGGTCCGGTGAGGGTGGCGTCGGTGTAGAGCATTGCGGCGGCGGGAGTAGTGGCCACCGTGCGAATGCTCTGCGCGCGTAGGAATGCTTCCACCTCTGGCGATGACGCCACCACCACAGGCACCTGGAACAGCACACCGGTGGAGCTACGCACCACGTTGGGGTTGAACATGTCCGTGACCTGATCGCACACCAACACAGCCCCCACCCCGGCGGCATCGGCCGAGCGAAGGATGGTACCCAGATTGCCTGGTTTCTCGATGGCTTCCACCACCAGTACAAACGGCACCGGGCCGAGGTCCAGGTCGCTCAACAAGCCACGCCACTGGGGCACCACCGCCAGCAACCCATCAGGCCGATCCCGATATGCACACTTAGCAAATGCAAGGCGGCCCAGTTCAACCACTTCCACCCCATTTCGCTCCACTTCATGGACGATGGCGTTTTCATTGGTGCCTTGGAACCACTCCGGGGCGATGTACAACTCGGCCGGCATCACGCCCGCGTCCAGCATCCGGCGCACCGCCCGGTACCCCTCCACTACAAACATGCCCTCGTCATCACGATGGCGGCGGTCGCGTAGGCGCACCAACCGTTTGACGCGGCCGTTGGTGACGGACGATATACGTTCGGTCGTCACCCTCCGAGGGCGGCGAGTACGTCGTCGGAGATGTCGAAGTTGGCGTACACCTCTTCGACATCGTCGAGGTCCTCGAGCGCCTCGATGAGCTTGAGCACTTTGCGGGCATCGGCCTCACCCAGTTCGATGGCGGTGTTGGCCACCATGGGCCGCTCCGCCGAATCGAAGGCAATGGAGGCCTCATTGAGGGCATGAACGAGGTGTCCGAAGTCCTTGGGGCCGCAGCGCAACTCGAAGGCCGTGCCCGTGTCGATGATGTCTTGCGTCCCGGCCTCCAGCGTGGCCTCCATCAACTGATCTTCGGTGATGGCCGGTCCGGTTTTGGGCTTCTTGGGCACCACCACCACGCCCAGCCGCGAGAACTGCCACGCCACCGCACCGGGTTCGGCAATACTTCCCCCGTTCTTGGAAAACGCCGCCCGCACATCCCCGCCCGACCGGTTGCGGTTGTCGGTGGACACCTCCACCAACACCGCCACCCCCGACGGGGCGTAGCCCTCGTAGGTGATGGCCTCCATGGCCGTTTCTGCCTTCAGCTCACCGGTGCCCCGCCTGATGGCCAACTCGATCTTGTCGTTGGGCAACTGCTCCGCCTTGCCCTTTTGGATCATGGCCCGCAGCGTGGCGTTGGACCCACGGTCGCCCCCGCCCTCTCGGGCCGCCACCTCGATATTGCGGACCAGTTTGGCCCACAGCTTGCCGCGCGCCTTGTCGGCGGCGCCCTTCTTGTGCTTGATGGTGGCCCATTTGGAATGCCCGGACATGGTGGTCTCCGTTGATCGCCCGATGATGGGTACGCCGGGGGGCCAGATTCTGCCGCGTTCCGCCCCCCACTGTCACCATCTGCGACAAACAGCCCACCGGCGGTCGCGACACTACGTACGCTCGTCGCGACACCTTGCGCGGCCAACCCAGTGTCACAATCAGCGTTCCAGTTGTCGCGACCAACGGGGAAATGCTCAGGCGGGGCTCACCATGGATTGCACGAACAGGCGATGGATACGCAGATCGTCGGTCATCTCGGGATGAAAGGCGGCCACCAACACCGACCTCTGGCGGCACAGCACGGGGTGACCGTCGTGCTCGCTGAGTATCTCCACGTCCGGACCGGCTGACACCACCAGGGGGGCCCGGATGAACACTGTGGGAAACGGGTCCACGAACCCCTTCACCAGCAAGTCGGCCTCGAAGCTGTCGAGTTGGCGGCCGTACCCGTTGCGGCGCACGATGAGATCGATGACCCCGAACTGGCGCTGATCGGGCCGCCCGTCGAGCACCTTGGCGGCCAACAAGATCATGCCGGCACACGTACCAAAAGTGGGCATGCCGCTGGCCAAACGCTGCGCCAACGGCGCAAACAGTGCCTGGCTCATCAGCAGTTTGGACATGGTGGTGGATTCCCCGCCGGGCATCAGCAAACAGTCCACCAACGCCAGATGCTCGGGTGTGCGCACCTCCACCACACGCTCGGCTCCAAGGCGGGCCATGGCCACCGCATGCTCATGATATGCGCCCTGAAGCGCCAGTACCCCGGCCACGATGCCAGCGGCCGGACGAGCGGCTTCCACGGAGAGGTCGTGCTCGTGAGGGCGCAATAGCCCCGCACGCTGGCCAAGGGGCGGCCCTCCGGTCACCACACTGGAACTGCGCTTCTCCGCTTCGCTTCGATGCTCGCTCAACCTCACGACGCCCTGCGGTTGCGCTCGGTCACCAGCCGCGATCGGCATACTTGACTTCGAGCTTGCCGATCTCCAAGCCGGGCATGAACTTGCCCAGACCACGGCTGACCTTTGCCAGGATGGATGCGTCTTGGTAGTTGGTGGCGGCTTCCACGATGGCCTTGCCCACATGGGTGGGGTCTTCGGATTCGAAGATGCCCGAGCCCACGAACACCGCTTCGGCTCCCAATTGCATACACAGTGCCGCGTCGGCGGGGGTGGCGATGCCGCCAGCGGAGAACAGCGGGACGGGGAGCTTGCCGGTTTCAGCGATCTCCACCACCAATTCATACGGGGCTCGCAACTCCTTCGCCCACACAAACAATTCGGCGTGATCGGCCTGGGTGATCTTGCGAATATCGGAGCGGATCGAGCGCATATGGCGCACCGCTTCCACAATGTTGCCCGTACCTGCTTCACCCTTGGAGCGGATCATGCAGGCGCCCTCGGAGATACGGCGTAGAGCCTCCCCCAGGTTGGTGGCTCCACATACGAAAGGCACATCGAAATCCCACTTGTCGATGTGGTGGGCCTCATCAGCCGGGGTGAGTACTTCGGACTCGTCGATGAAATCAACGCCGAGGGCTTGGAGGATTTGAGCCTCCACGAAGTGACCGATACGAGTTTTGGCCATCACCGGGATGGTGCAGACGGCCTGGATCTCTTCGATCATCTGCGGGTCGCTCATCCGGGCCACCCCACCTTCACGGCGGATACGGCTGGGGATGCGCTCCAGCGCCATCACAGCCGTGGCTCCTGCGTCCTCGGCGATCTTGGCCTGTTCCACGTTCATGACGTCCATGATGACGCCACCCTTGAGCATCTCTGCCAGACCACGCTTGACCCGAGCTGTACCTACCGAACGATCACTCATGGCCGACAGTGTACGACTGCCGTCGGAGCAACTACTGATCCAATTTCGAGGTGGTAGAGGGTGGTGGCGGTCACACCTATAGCTCGCGCAGAGCGGCGATGCGCTCCTCCAGCGGAGGGTGGGTGAGGAACAGCCGGTTGAACCGGGATCCGTGCCCCGTACGCGCCCCGCCCTCGTCACTTTCGCTCTCGGTGGACAGAGGTGACTCGATCCACAGATGGGCGGTGGCCTTGGACGCCGAGTGAACCACGGTCTTGTCATCCTGCAACTTCTCCAGCGCGCTGATCATGCCCGGCGGATACTTGGTCATGGACACGCCGGTGATGTCGGCCAGTGACTCGCGTTTACGGCTGATGGCCAATTGCATCAGCTTGGCCACGATGGGAGTGAGAATCAGCAGACCAATACCGAGCACCGCAAAGATGGCTTGGGCCCCGTTGCCGCTGTCGTTGTTGCGATCGTTGCGATGACGAGGTCCGCCCCACCACAAATAGCGCATGCCAAAGTCCGACAGCAGGGCAATGAGCCCCACCATGGTGACGGCAATGGTGGCCACCAAGATGTCGTGATTCTTGACGTGACCGAGCTCGTGGGCCAGTACTGCTTCGAGCTCGATCCGGTTCATCTTGGCCAGCAGCCCAGTGGTGACGGCGATGGCGGCATGCTGGGCGTTGCGCCCGGTGGCAAACGCGTTGGGGGCATCGTCTTCGATGTAAAACAGCCGCGGTTTGGGCAGCCCGCTGGCAATACACAAGCCCTCCACCACATTATGTAAGCGCGCATACTCCGGGCCGTCGGCCAGGTGGGCGTGACTCATGGCCAACGCAATGGAATCGCTCTTGTAATAGGCAGTGAGCGAACTGCCCAGTGAAAACACCAATGCCACCAATAGCCCGATGGGGCCGCCGCCTACCACCTGGCTGAACGCCCATCCCGCCACAAACACCAGCAGCGTGAAGGCCACGATGAGCGCAATGCTGCGACGGCGATTCGCCGCCAGTTCGTCGTACACGGTTTACGTCAACTCAGAACTTCACTTCGACAGGGCCCCGCTCGCCCTCAGGAGCCTGGAAGTATTCGCGCTCCTTGAATCCGAACTTGTTGGCAATGGCGTTGGTGGGAAAGCTCTGTACCTTGGTGTTGTACGAGCGGACTTCGTCGTTGTAATACTGACGGGCGTAGGCGATCTTGCCTTCAGTGCCGGACAACTCCTCTTGCAGGTTGAGGAAGTTGGTGTTGGCCTTGAGATCCGGATACGCCTCGCCCAAGGCAAACAAACTCTTCAGCGTGCCGGTGAGGGCGTTCTCCCCCGCCGCTGCACCGGCCGGCCCGGTGGCACTCATGGCCGAATTACGAGCATTGATGACCGCTTCGAAGGTGGCCTTTTCATGAGTGGCGTAGCCCTTCACCGTTTCCACCAGGTTGGGGATGAGATCGTGGCGACGCTTGAGTTGCACCTCGATCTGGGCCCACCCGTTCTCGATGCGGTTACGCACCTTCACCAGCCCGTTGTACGACAGCATCAGGTAGAGGCCGATGAATACCACCAGCACTACGATCACGATCACGATTGCCATGACAAGTCCTTTCCTAGGAATGGTGAAGTACTGAGCATTGCAGTCTCAGACGATGGATTCGTACAGACGCTCATATTCCTCGGCCAATGCATCCATGGAGAATGCCTCGGCGCGCTTGTGACCCGCTTCGGTGAGTGAAGTCGCCAGCGACCCATCTCCCAGAATTCGGTTCACCGCAGAGGCCAAGGCTCCTGGATCTTTGGGCGCCACCAACAGCGCATCAAGATCGGGGGTCACCACGTTGCGGTAGCCAGCGATGTCCGACGCCACTACCGGGGCACCGGCCGCCATGGATTCCAGCAGCACCACCCCAAATGATTCGCCCCCCACCGACGGTGCGCAATAGACGTCGGCACTGCGCCAGCGCCGGGCCAGTTCGGCATCGCCGATACGCCCCAACCACTCGATGCGGTCGCTGCCGTAGGCAGCGCGTAGTTCCGCGGTTTGGGGGCCGGTGCCTGCCACCCACAGCCGAACGTCGTTGGGCATGGACCGATGCGCTTCGAGCAACACGGCCAACCCCTTACGCGGTTCATGTCGGCCCACGAACAGCACCGTGCGTTGGGCAGTGGGCTTGGGCCAAGGCACCGCTGAGCTGAAGCGGGTGGTTTCCACCCCGTTGAACGTCGACAGATACGATCCGCCCAATGCCCGACGGGCCAATTCGGCGGCGTCGTCACTCACCGCACAGCGCAGATCGAGGCGTTTGCTCAACCATCGCACCCCGGGTTTGAACCATTTGTAACTGGCACTTTCCCCGGCCGCATGGAACGTGCCGATGGTGGGCGTCTGCTTGTACAACAGCGCCGTCATGTTGGGTCCGGGCACCAGCGGCTCGTGCAGATGTACCACGTCGAACCCTTCATCACGGAGGGCTCGAATAGTCCGTAGTACCGCGGACGGGTCCGGGGCGATGGGGGCCACACTGCCGTTGGCGGCCAGGAAGATGGAGTTGCCCAGCGGCGTGATACCAGCTTCCGGAGGCGGGCCGTCGCACGGACCAAGAACGCGCACATCGTGGCTACGGCGTCGCAGTGCCCGAGCCAAGCCCAGCACCTGTCCCTGCACGCCACCGGGGAATGTGAGGCTGTAGGGGCTGAAGATGCCGATATGCACGGGTCAGGTCCCCGCTGGCGGTGGACTCGTCGCAGGTTCCACCGGCGTCACGGTAGTCGGTTGCTCGTCCTCCCAGTACGGCTGAAATACGTGCCATTGCTCGGGATGCTCACGTATGAGTGCTTCGAAACAGCGCAACAGTTGATTGGTGAGCGCAATGGCGTCGGCGCGCAGACCGTTGCCACTACGAGGCTGCTCCAACGGCGCCAGAATCTTGCCGAAGGCCCGCAACCCGCTCGTCCCGAACACGGCGTTGGGAAGTAGCGGCGCCCCACTGCGCAGCGACAGAACTGCTGGCCCCAACGGCACTCGAGCGGGGTGACCGAAGAACTCCAACAATTCGCCGTTGCCCACGATGTCGCGTTCGCACAGCAAACCCACCACTTCGTTGCGGCCAAGGGCAGCACCCAACTTCACCATGGCATGGGGGCCGGGCGGTTCTACGTGCATGCCGTGGCGGGCTCGCATGTCACAAAACCATTCAAACAAGTCAGGTGGTTCCAATGCTTCGGCGGTGATGGTTTCTTTCCAGTTGGTACCCACCCATGCGCCACCGTGATCCCATAAACCGACATGGGGCATGGCAAAAATCGCACCTTTACCAGCAGCCAATGCGTGCTCCACATACTCACGCCCCTCGATCCGAATCCGTGTGTTCACATACGATGCGCAGCGATGGGGCAACGCCAGTGACGACGCCCAGTAGCGACCGTAGGAGCGAAACGACTTGGCCGTGGCTCGATGCAGTTGGCGTGACGACAGGGTGCCGCCGGCGATGCGTTGTTGGTGATGAGCCACCAGGCGGCGGCGCCTGCCATCGATGGCGAACCAGGCCATGGCGGCGGTGTTGGCCACTGCCACTGCCATCGGTTCGGGGAGCACCGCCATAACTCGCGATGCCGTGCTGTAGATGCGCAACGGTCGCGACATGCGACGACGGGGTTTCGTATCAGTCCTGGTGATCGGCGGACTTGGCGGCCGACTTGGAATCCGCCTTAGGTCCGAGGAGGGCGCCGTAGCGTTTGGTCCGACGGGCGCGTCGCTGTTGGACTCGTTGACGACGTTGCTGGGCCACCAGGTCACGTTCAGCACGCCAACGATCAACCCACTCAGTGGCCACGGCCGATGGTCCGGCTGTGGCCGTGCGTCGATTGCCGAGTCGGTCGCCGGCCACCCGGTTACTGCGCCGGGCCAACGGCTCGGGGCGGATGGGAGTCCTGGGACGATCGGCCTGTTTCCAGATTTTCACAAAGCGCTGGACAGCCGTGAACGAGGTGAGTACCAGCAGCAGCCACATCACCGGTATCAACAACACATTGGCAAAGAACAGACCCACCCCGATGACGATGATGCGCTCGGCTCGTTCCATGAGGCCGCCCTTGGCATCGAGACCGTAGATCTCTGCTTTGGCCCGCATATAGGAGATGAGGGTGGACACACCAAGCACGGCAAAGGCCAACATGGCGTAGTGGCCGCCCTTGATGGTTTGCAGGTGCCATCCGATGCCGCCCACCAGAAGGGCGTCGGTGATGCGGTCGGCGGTGGAGTCGAAGAAGGCGCCGCGTGTGGACGCCGATTGCGAAGCCTTGGCCACCGCTCCGTCGAAGAGGTCCGGTAGCGCTGATGCGGTGAGGAGGAACACGCCAAGCATGGTGTGACCGCTGCCCACAGCCACCGCGGTGGCGACGGCCATGACCAGTCCCAAACCGGTGAGTTGGTCAGGAGTGACGCCGCGACGGGCTAGGAAGTTGCCGATGGGCTTGACGCCCTTGTCCGTAACGGTGCGGAGGTGTCCATCAAACAAGGGGGGGTCCTCGGGTGTCTTTTGCAGCGGCCCTAGTGCAACCGGAGGGAGTAGGGAGGCCCTAGTGCGTCGACCGTGCTCGCAAAGATTAGCAGCCGACTGGTCACTCCCCTCGCTCTGTGAGCCGCCCCGCATCCTCGAACACGGACCAATCCTCGGGGTTGTCTTGGACCAACTGGCCAATGACGGTGGCGTCCACTCCATCCACCAAGGCCATGGCCCGCTGCTTGGGGGGCTCCTCGGCCGAATACATGAGGATGCGCCAGGTGGGGCGGCTCATGATGCCCCGCCACCCCAGTTGGGCCGAAGCGTGGCCTACGGCAAAGCCGAGACTCTTGGAGGCCGAGGTGAGGGCGTCCACCTCCTTGACGGCCAGATGCACGCCGGCCAGGAGGTGGTAGATACCGAGCAGGATGAGCAGTGCGCCGCCTACGGCGATGCCTCGGTTGACGAAGATGGGACGGTCGCTGCGGGCCAGCCAGGTGCCGAGCATCACCAAGCCGGACACGATGTACAACGCGCCTGGCCAGCGCCGACGGGTGTTGTCGGGGAACAAATACGGGCCGACGAACCCCGTGACGTCGAGGTCCTCGGGTAGTTGGTCCCGGTGGGGCTCGTTGGGAGTACTCATCTCAAGTAGGAAGGGTACTTCCACCCCCGGTACACCCGGCCCCACCAGCTCAACCCGGCCCCACCAGCGCAACCCGTCGCAAAACTACGTCGCCCACGCCAAATTCTGCGACGAGTTCGGGGAGAGGGGTAGGGGAGAGGGGTAGGGGAGGAGAAGGAGGGACTCAGTCCGGCCAGGCGGCGCGCAGGCGCCCGGCGCTGCGCTCCAGGGACTCCGGCACCACCCGCACCTCGGCCACCGACGTCATGAAGTTGGTGTCACCGTTCCAACGGGGCACCACATGGACATGGAGATGCCCTGGGACACCAGCACCAGCCGCCCGTCCCAGGTTGGCGCCCACATTGATGCCCTCCGGGCCATAGGCCGCCGTGACCGCCTGCACCGCCGTGGTCACCAGCGCCCACAGCGCAGTGTGCTCCTCAGCACTCAACTCCTCCAACGCCCCCACATGACGCACGGGCATACACATGAGGTGCCCGGACGAATACGGGTACGCATTCAGAATGGCCAGCACCGGACCACCACGACGCACAATGTGGGTGTCGTCATCAG
>JAYVGK010000008.1:0-16572 GCA_043772215.1 Acidimicrobiales bacterium
TACGACGCCTCCAAGGCAATGCCGTTGGGATCGGTGAAGTACACCGATCGAAACACCGTGTGATCCACCACCTCCGTGACCTCGCAGCCAGCAGCCAGAAGGCGAGTCCGAATCATCTCGAGAGCATCCTCATCAGCCACGTCGAAGGACAGATGGTCGAGCTGGATGACTCGATCCGTGGGGGTACCCGCCGCCTTGGCAAAGGTGGTGACGCCCTTGATTTCGAAGAAGGCCACAGTGTTGCTGTGGCCCATGGCAAAGAAGTAGTGACGCATAGGACCAGCCATGAGGGTGGCCACCAACGGCATGCCCAACACGCCGACATAAAAACGTACGGTGGCGTCCATGTCCGGCGTGACCAACGCAAGGTGGTTGATACCGCCCCACACGGGGGCGACGGGCAGCACGACAGGATTCATGGTCAATCCTAACTCAGCCTTTGCTGGCTCCAAGGGTGAGACCACCGATGAAGTGTTTCTGCAGTGCAATAAACACGGCGATGGTGGGTATGGCAATGACGGTGGAGGCGGCGGCAATGAGGTTGTAGTCCACCGCGTACTGCCCATTGAGCAACGCGATAGACGAGGTGATGGGTTTCTCAATACCCTGCTGCAGCATCACCGATCCCCAGAAGAAATCGTTGTAGAGCCAGGTGAACTCTAGCGTGCCAAGCGCAGCTAGAGCCGGTCGACACAACGGCATGATGATCTGGAAAAACTGTCGCTGCACACTGGCACCGTCCACCAGGCAAGCTTCGGTGATTTCTTGGGGTACAGCCTTCATGTAATTACTGAGCACAAAGGTGCAGAACCCGGTTTGAAACGCCACATGGATGAAGATCACGCTGATCTTGGTACCCAACAGGTACCCGGTGTTGGTGTCGCTGAGGATGTCGGGCCACGGTATCCGTTTGAAGATCTGGAACACGGGCTGGAAGATCACCTGCTGCGGCATCAAGTTTCCGGCGGTGAACATCACCAAGAAGAAGATGTTGAACCGGTTACTGAAGCGAGTACAGGCGAAAGCCACCAGGCTGGAAAACAGCAGAATCAAGATGATGGCCGGGATGGTGATGTACATGGTGTTGAGGAAGTGGCGACCGATTCCACCTACCCGCCATGCCTCGCGGTAATTGTCCAAGGTGAGCGTTTTGGGGAGTGAAAAGACTCCCCGCTTCAAAGTGTCACCCTCGAAGTAGCGAAACGATGAGTACACCGCACTCACCATGGGGATGAGCCATGCCACGGCGGCGATACTGAGAAACGTTTGTAGGGCAATCCGACGGCCCCGATGAAAACCGGGCTGGTTACTGCCCGGGCCCGCCACTACTGCGGTCATCGATCCGCCTCTCTGAAGTTATTCACCACGTAATAGATGATGAATCCGACGCACAACAGGAACAGCACCATTCCGTATGCCGAACCAATACCCACTCGACCGCCACCTTCACCAGTGAGACTGCCGGTGACAAGCGTGCCCATCACCTCCGTGCCCCGTTGGGTGCCAAGGGCCGCCACAATGTCATAAGCGCGCAGAGCTTCAATGACCGTGATGACGGCCACCACCACATTGATGGGGCGCAACGCAGGGAACACCACATTGCGAAAGGCTTGCCACTCGTGACAGCCATCGATGGCTGCTGCTTCGCGCAGCGACGGATCCACCGACTTGAGGCCAGCCAAGTACAACACCATGATGTAGCCAATGTGACGCCACGCCATGGCCACCAACAATGCGGCAAAGTTCTTCGATAGTCCGAGGTCAAAGTCCAAGAACGGTGGCCGGAAGGCAAACAACGTGGACTTGTCGCCGAGGAAATCGATGCCCTTTCCGGGTATCAATTTGTTCAGCAGACCTTGTTGCGGGTGGAACATGACGGCTTTCCAGATGAAACCGACCACGGCCACGGACAGCACCACCGGCATGTAAAAGACGCTTTGATAAATGCGTCCGCCCTTGATGTTCTTGTCCAACAGGTACGCGAACAACATGCCCACCAGCGAACAAATACCCAACCACACGATGAGTATTAGGTTATTGAACAGCGCAGGGAATAGCTTGGAGTCGAAGATCGTGAAGATCTGCCAGAAGTTGCGGAACCCCACCAGTCGGGCATCGCCCACGGGCTGCAGGTTGTCCCATCGCATCAATGACAAGACCGCCGTGATGATTGCCGGTATCCATACCAACACAACATGGAAGAACACCGGGATGCCGAGTGCGAACTTCAACCACACTCGGTCGCCGAAACTCAGTTGCTGAAAGCGCCTGCGGCGCCCCCGGGGGGACCCCGCCCCTTCAACAGGTAGTGCCATCAGCTCAGCTGTTCGGGCGCTCGGCTACTCAAAACGTGTAAGTGGCTTTTTGCTCTTCCACCGTCTTGAGGATCTTGTCGATGGGGTCACCACTGAGGAAGTCCTTGAGGGCGGGGCCAACGATCTTCGATGCGAAGTCGGGGTCGGTGTCACGATCAAGGAACTGCGAGATGAACTTGGCCGAGCCGACCAGTTCAGCGCTCTTCTTCTGTAGTGCCGTGTAGCCACCAGTTTTGGCCTTGGAGTTGGCTGCCACCACCGACGGATCCAAGCTGATGTAAGCATCGATGGGTGCGGCTCCGCCGAGGGCGGTGAGCAACGCCTTGGCTCCAGCCGGGTTCTTGGGGCTCTTGGCCATCATGAACCCATCGATTGGTGCTTCCACGGCGTCTTGGCCGTGAGCAGCATCAATCGAGGGAAAGGCAAAGAAGTCGATGTCATCGATGATGGCCTGGGCAGTGGTGTCTTTGACCGGGTCGAAGTTGCTGGTGACGAACGTTCCCAGCAGGTACATACCCACCTCCTTCTTGCCGAACGCCGTAGCGGCGTCCTGCCAGGTGCGGCTGTTGACATCGGGCTGGTAGTACTTGGTGATGGTGGACCAGTTGGTGAATACCTGCTTTACCTTGGGGTCCGTCCAGTTCTCTTTGCCGCCCATGAGCGACACATGGAAGTCGTAGCCGTTGGTGCGCATGTTGATCATGTCGAACATGCCCATCTGCGGCCAGCCACCATCGTTGGCGGCCGCGAACGGCGTGATGCCGTCGGCCTTCATCTTCTCGCACAGGGCCAACAGCTCGTCCCATGTCTTGGGGACGGTGTATCCCTTTTCCGTGAACAGGCTCTTGCGGTAGTGCACAGCCCATGGGTAGAAGTACAGCGGCACGAAGTACTGCTTGCCGTCGCTGCCGGTGGCTGCGTTCTTGAAGCCGCCACTGAGGTCCGGCAGATTGGCCCACACGTCGGAAACGTCACCGACCACACCCTTTGCAGCAAAGGCCCTCATCCGGTACCCGGCAAACCATGACACCACGTCATCGGGCTGCTGGATATAAGTGTTGAAGTTCTCCTGGTAGCTGTTGTGATCCACCGTGTTGATCTTGACCTTGATGCCGGTGGCAGCCATCGTGGCGGCCATGGCGCTCTTGGGCTTGTCGTCGCTGTAGTTGGAACCGAAGGAAACCTCTCCCAAATCGGCGCCAGCGCCAGCGGCAACGGTGGTGGCGGCACCGGCCACCGTGGTGTCGGCCGCTGCGGTAGTCGCAGCCCCGGCTGCGGTCGTGTCAACGGCAGCGGTGGTGGTGTCAGCAGCGGCTGCGGTGGTGTCGGCTGATTTGGCATCGCTGCTGCAAGCGGCGAGCGCAGCAGCGGCGGCCGTGGCTGCGCTGCCCGCCAGAAACGTGCGTCGAGAAATAGAAAATCCAACGTCGCGTGGATCTGGTGAGCGTTCAGCGTTGCCTGGCATGGTGTCCCCCTGGGGTCGTGATGGCTGCGATGCACGAGAAGTGACGTTCGACACCGCTACGTGGAAGCACCGAAGTGCAACACGGTTTGCCCCTAGTTGTCAAGGATCACCGTGCGCAAATGTGCGAATACCACTCAAGTGGAGATCATTCGCACATGTTGGGTCATACTCGTGTTCGATTCTGTTGACTTGGCGCAGACCATCATGCAGTTTGGGGAGATTCAGATGACGAGTGGTGACACCGGGGGGCTTGGGGGCGACGGTTCCAGCTCGCGCGCCCTGGCCCGCCAACGCCACGAAGTCATCCTGAACGAGATTCGCCAACGGGGAGCGGTCCGGGTCTCGGAACTGGCTGGCTTGCTGAGCGTCAGCGATATGACCGTGCGGCGCGACCTCGACGTACTTGACGAGGCCGACCTGCTGGAGAAAGTTCACGGTGGGGCCACCGCCCGAGCCGATCGCAGCGCAGACGAACCCGGCTTCGAGGTGAAGTCGCTGCGCAACACCAACGAGAAGCTGGCCATTGCCCAGGCCGCTGCCACCCTGGTGCGCCCCGGGACCGCCATCGGGGTGTGCGCGGGTACCACCACCTGGCAGTTCGCCTATCGCCTCACCGAAATCGCCAATCTCATCGTGGTCACGAATTCCATCCGGGTGGCCGACGCGTTGCATCAGACGCCTCGATCAGACCGCACCGTGATCCTCACCGGCGGGGTCCGCACTCCGTCGGATGCGCTGGTGGGCCCGGTGGCCGACCAAGCCTTGCGTACGTTGCATCTCGATGCGGTATTCATGGGGGTCCACGGCATGAGCGACCGGGCCGGCTTCACCAGCCCCAATCTCAGCGAGGCCGAGACCAACCGAGCCTTCGTCCAAGCCGCCCAACAACTCATCGTGCTGGCCGATCACACCAAGTGGGACGTGACCGGTCTCAGTTCATTTGCCGCCCTAAATGACGCCCAGGTGGTGGTGACCGACACCAACATCTCCGCACCGGCCCGGACCTGTCTCGATGAACGAGTGGGTCGAGTTCTGTTGGCCGGACCCACTGACCATGAATTTCCAGCAATTGACCTTCGGAGGAGAGCCTGATGGCCACCGTCTCGTTCAAACATGCCAGTCGCATCTATCCCGGCACCGAGCACGCTGCGGTCGACAACCTCACCCTAGAAATCGTGGACGGGGAGTTCTTGGTATTGGTGGGCCCATCAGGGTGTGGCAAGAGCACCACGCTACGCATGCTGGCTGGCTTGGAGCCCACCGACGGCGGCGAGATTTTCATCGGTGACACCGACGTCACCATGCTACCGCCACGTGATCGTGACATTGCCATGGTGTTCCAAAGCTATGCCCTGTATCCGCATATGACCGTGGCTGAAAATATCGGGTTTCATCTCAAGATCAAGAAGTTTCCGAAGGAAGAGATCGTCACCCGTGTGGCGGAAGCGGCTCGACTCCTCGATCTCACCGAATATCTCAATCGCAAGCCCGCCAAACTGTCGGGTGGTCAGCGCCAACGAGTGGCCATGGGTCGCGCCATCGTCCGTCAGCCGAAGGTGTTCTTGATGGACGAGCCGCTGTCCAACCTTGACGCCAAGTTACGAGTGCAAACGCGCACTCAGATTGCTGCGCTGCAGCGACGGATCGGGACCACCACGGTATACGTCACCCACGACCAAGTGGAGGCCATGACCATGGGCGACCGAGTGGCGGTGCTCAAGGACGGAATTCTCCACCAATGCGCCACGCCCCGGGACCTGTTCACCAAACCCGCCAACACATTCGTGGCTGGGTTCATCGGGTCACCGGCCATGAACATCATGGAATGCACAGTGGAAGAGAGCGGCGCCATGTTCGGCGACTTCGTGATCGGCATAACGGCTGAACAGCGCGCTGCTCTCACCTCTCCTCAAGTCACGGTTGGGGTGCGCCCCGAAGGATTGCATGTACGCAACGAAGGTGGTCTGGCCGCCACCATCACCACGGTGGAAGAACTGGGTTCGGACTCGTTCCTGTATTGCACGCCCACCAACAACCCCAACCAACTTTTCGTATCCCGACAGGAAGGCCTGAGCGGCGCTCGGGCCGGAACGTCGATCAGCCTGGTTCCCGATGCAGCCACCCTGCATCTGTTCGACTCTGCCACCGGTATTCGGTTGCCCGACTGAGTTTCGTCGATGACTGATCCCGCCCGTTCGGGCATCACCATTGGGCGCGCCCCGGCACGTGTCAATCTTATCGGCGACCACACGGATTACACCGGTGGCCTGGTGCTGCCGATGGCCATCGACCGCTGGACCGAAGTACGCGTACGATCCACCGGCGACAACAGCATCCGACTGGTGAGCTCCGAAGAAGCTGATGCTGCAGTCATCCCCCTCGATGTGAGCAACCCGGCCGCACTCACCCCTCCGTGGGCGCGTTACGTCGGAGCGGTAGTTGCCGAAGTGCGGCCATCATCGGGCTTCGAGGGCACGGTGACCTCCACCGTGCCCTCCGGATCCGGGCTGTCCTCGAGTGCGGCGTTGGAAGTGGCATGCGCGCTGGCCTTCGGGGCTTCGGGCAGTGACGTGTTGGCGCTGGCGCAGTTGTGCCAACGCGCTGAACACCGAGCGGTTGGGGTGCCGTCGGGGATAATGGACCAGTTGGCATCGGCGGCAGGAGTTCAGGGCCATGCGCTGCTCATCGATTGCACCACCATGGTGGTGACCCCAATTGCACTACCGCCCGCCAATGAAGTCGAGGTGGTGGTGATCCATTCCGGACAGCCCCGGGCCCTGGCTGATTCCGCCTACGCCGAACGGGTGGCCCAATGCCAGGCTGCTGAAGCAATCATCGGGCCGCTCCGCTTGGCCTCTGCGACGGACGTGGGCACAATCGATGACCCGTTGGTACGGGCCCGGGCCCGGCATGTGGTGAGCGAGAACCAACGTGTACGTGATTTCGTCGGCGCCATCGGCACTGGGGATCTGACCGGAGCTGGGCACCTGATGTATGCCAGCCATGAAAGTCTGCGCGCTGATTATGGCGTGTCCACCGCAGTACTTGACGACATGTGCCAGCGACTAGCCGCCACCCCGGGGGTTCTGGGAGCCCGGCTCACCGGAGCAGGCTTCGGCGGTTGCGTGGTGGTGTTGTGTCGGCCGGGCGCCGTGAACGAAGGATGGAACGTGCGGGCTGTGGATGGCGCCCACGTAATTCACGAACCGTAGAGTTACCGTGGACTACTGAAGGAGATACGGCGTCAACTGCCACGTCCATCGGTAGCGACCCGGAGCCACCCGAAACTGAGCAAGGGTGTCCGGCCCACAACTGGCGGTCCCCACCCCCCGCCGAGCAACGTCGAAGTTCACTGCGGTTTCCGCTCGAAGTTTAAGATCAAGTCGATCGGTGGCCACGGTAAGATCATCCTGTGTGTGATGGGTGGCGGAAAACGACGCCCGACGCTGGTTGCTCTTGCCGGTATCGATCACTTCCGCCCGCATACCAATGGTGGATGATTCCAGCGAAAACCACCGCACTTCGGTGCGAGTACCGAAGTCCTGCGGCATCACGTAGGGAAGCTCATCCAACGCGCAGCGGTACCGACCGAGCACCGATCCGGCGCGCCGATCCGGCTCGTTCTCCTCCGGTCCCAGCCCAAACCAGTCCATGGCGTTGAAGCCCGACGTGGTGAGCCATGAGATGCCCACTCTGGCCACGTCGTCCCACAATGACGGAACGTCCACCCGCTCATCGAACACCAACGCTGCGTTGGTGAGCAGACGTATGCGCTGGCGATGGACGGCAAAAACACCGTCGGCCCCCACGAGATGATGCAGTGCGGTGATGCCTTTGTCTTGGTTGTCGGAACTGTCTTGGGTGATGGAAACAAGCTGGCGGTCCAATGAATCGAGGCCCCATCGCCGCCATTTCACTAGTGCTTTGACCGCCATGCCCGGAAACTCCTGGTTGGGCAACAACTTGAGCCCGTCGTTGTCCGTGGGGGCCCGCCACAACTCCGCTCGGGGCCCAATTGCGAGGACCGCTGCGCCGCCAATACTCAACGCGCTGAGTAAACCGGTGTGGGTGTCAATCACGGCTTCTACCGGTCCGGCCGGAGTGTCAGCGGTGGCGCTCAGCGTCATTTGATGTGGATGCCAACCAACTGACTGTGGACCTCCGGTGGCCGCACGCCGAGATGCCCGACCCAGCACGAATTGGTCCCAGGCCACCTCATGCCCCGGCGCCGCCCACGCTGATGGAGTTGCGGTATGAAACCGCACACAGAACTGCACATCCCCGCCCGGCACTGCAACGGCCACGTCGACCGCAATGCTCCGCTGAGGCTTCACCTTCGACAATTTCAATAGCCCGTGCCGCATCACCACCCCATCTACCGTGAGTTCCCACGTGCCGGTGAGCCAATCCAGCGAGGTGAACCAGTTTCGATTGTGTACCCGGACGCGAACTCGGTCTGAGCGCCACGACACCAATTCCGTTTTCACGGGCCGATGTACCCATGCCACTTCGCGCATGGCCGGGTGTGGTGCACCATCGGGCCCCACCAAACCGTCGGCTACGAAGTTGGCGTCGTTGGGGCGATCACCGAATTGGCCGCCATAGCCGTAACGCCAGTCGTCTCTACCTGGGCCAACCTGCTGGAACAGGCCATGGTCCTTCCACTCCCAGAGGAACCCGCCCTGCAGACCTGGGGTCTCCTCGAATGCGTCCCAGTAGTCCGCCAGGGACCCGTTCGAATTGCCCATGGCGTGGCTGTACTCGCACAGGATCCACGGACGGGGGTCGTCGTTGCGTTCCGCCGCTGTCACCAAATCAGCAATGGCCGGGTACATCGGACAGATGACGTCGGTGACGTTGTGGGCGCCCTTGTCGCCCGCCGCCAACCATGTGCGCATGATGGCGCCCTCGTAGTGCAACGCACGGGTGGGGTCGTAGTGACGTATCCATGCAGCCAAGGCCTCGTGATTGGCGCCGTAGCCCGACTCATTGCCCAGCGACCACATGATGATGCAGGCATGGTTCTTGTCGCGTTGCACCATTCGTGACCCCCGGGCCAACCAGGTGCTGGCATAAGCATCGTTGTTGCACAACAGATCATTGAATGCGTGGCTCTCGATGTTGGCCTCGTCCACCACATACAGACCCAACTCGTCGCAAAGGTCCAACAGTCGAGGATCATTGGGGTAGTGCGAACACCGCACGGCGTTGATGTTGTGCTGCTTCATGGAAAGGAGATCTGCGCGCATATCTTCAAGCGTGACGGCCTTGCCTCTCACCGGATGGTGATCGTGGCGGTTGACACCGCGGATCATCACGGCTGCACCGTTGATGAGGAGTTCTCGGTCGGCCACCATCACCGAGCGAAATCCCACTGTCTGCGCCACGGATTCGACCGCTGCACCAGCACGCTCCAAGGTGATGAGTACCCGGTAACGCACTGGGTTTTCGGCTGACCACGCCTCAACGTCATGCACTTCAGTACTGAGGTCCACCACGTGTCCCACGAACCGGTACGGGCGTACGTCGATGGGCACGGCGCCGCGCCACCCCTCCCCCACCAGTTCACCATCGATTGTCTCCAAGCGCACGGAGACTTCCACTCCCGGTGTCCCGGCCTCCGTTGATACCGATGCAAACGAGTTGACGTCAAACTGCACGGTAGTACGTACACGTAGCGTCGCAGGACGTGACTTGCCGGACGGTGGTTGCGCGTCGATGTGCACGTCGGCAATGTGTATAGGGCCATCAGAACGGAGAAACACCTCCCGGGGCAGGCCTCCCATCCACCAGTGATCCTGGTCCTCCACGTAACTCTGGGCTGACCACTTCACCACCACCAGTGCCAACTGATTCACTCCGGCCCGCAACGCCGATGTGACGTCGAACTCTGCCGCCAAACGGCTGTCGGTACTGAACCCGATGGGCTCACCATTCACGAACCCGTACACCACCGATTCGGCGCTACCGATGTGCAACACGGTGCGCCGGGCCCGCCAGCCGGAGGGCACTCGGAAGGTGGTGCGGTAGACGCCAGTGGGATTGACGCTCGGCAGCTCCGGTGGACGTCCGGGGAATGGCATCTGCACGTTGGTGTAGTGCGGATGATCAAATCCCTGTGTGGTCCAGTGGCCCGGTACAGCCAGCGTGCTCCACTCGTCGGCGGTGCCATCGATGACGTCGGTGATGTCGGCAGTGGTGACCTGTAGGGGTTGACTGCGCAGCCGGAACCGCCACCGCCCGTTCAATGACTTCACCCAAGGCGACGCGCCGCCGATGCGAGCATCGTCGAGTGAGGGATGGGCAGTGAGGGGGCTGCCCATGGCGAGACGGCCCACCGACAGCGCCTGAGGATCGGCCCATGTCTGGGGGCCGAATGCGATAAGCGCACGCAGTTCAACCGGGGGCATGGAGACAGATGCACGAGACACGGCTGCAGGTTCGTCCACTTGGTTCACAGAAGTCAACAACGCTGGCCCCAACTTGTGTTGGATAGTGTTTGAATCCGTGCAATTCGCTTCCCGAACCCGACAGGACCCATGGCACCGCATCTCATTCACCTCGAGTCGCCATCCACCAGCGTGATCGTGGACGTCAGTACTGGCGTTCCTACGATCTTGCATTGGGGCGCCGCACTCGGGGACATTGCCCGTGCCAGTTCAGCCGACCATGACGCCATAACAGCCATGTTCGTATATCCGGTGTCGCGCGGCGCTCTCGACGTGGTGGCACCACTGTCGCTCATGCCCGAACACGGTTCCGGTTTCCCCGGTCGACCGGGATTGTCCGGTCGCCGTCACGACGGGTCGGCCTGGGCGCCGCGCTTCTCCGGTGACGCAACGATTCCGACAATCCACCAACCCGATCCCCACTCGCTGGTGAGCACGGCCACCGACCTCGTAGCCGGAGTCGAACTCAGGGTGGAAATGACACTTGATCCGGTCACCGAGGTGCTGCGTCTACGAGCCGTACTCACGAACGTGGCCGAAACCCCGTACGACGTTGACAACCTCACCCTCAGCTTGGCGCTTCCGGGGCAGGCCCGCGAAGCTCTCACGTTCGGCGGTCGCTGGACCAGAGAATTCGCCCAGCATCGCCAACGCTTCGATCACGATGCGCTGCTCATCGAGAACTACCGAGGGCGGACGTCTCATGACCGAGTACCGGTGGCCTTTGCCGGCACACGAGGGTTCAATGCATCCACTGGTGAAGTGTGGGCGGTGCACCTTGGTTGGAGTGCGAACTCGCGCATCGTGTTGGACCCGGGCCGAGATGGACGGCGCAGTATTCAGATCGGCGAGTTGCTGCTTCCCGGTGAGATTCAGTTGGCCGGCGGTGACAGTTACACCACACCATGGGTATACGCCGCCTATTCGGGTCTTGGAACCAACGAGATCAGCGGAGCCTTCCATCGCCATGTGCGTGCCCAACCCAACCATCCCAACACCGTACGGCCGGTGACGCTCAACACCTGGGAAGCGGTGTACTTCGATCATGACCTGACCACACTGTCGGCCTTGGCCGACAGGGCTGCCGAAATAGGTGTCGAGCGATTTGTGCTCGATGACGGATGGTTTCATCTACGCCGAAACGATCACGCCGGCCTGGGTGACTGGTGGGTGGACACCGATGTTTGGCCAAACGGCCTCGACCCAATCATCAACCACGTCCTCGGACTCGGGATGGAGTTTGGCCTGTGGTTCGAGCCGGAGATGGTGAACCCCGACTCCGACCTCTACCGCGCCCATCCGGACTGGGTCCTTACCGACCCCGGGTACCAGCCCGTACTTGGTCGCCACCAATTGGTGCTGGACCTGTCCCGTCCGCAAGTGTCTGAATACCTCTACCAGGCAATCCACAAAGTGCTCAGCGCGCATTGCATCTCGTTCATCAAATGGGACATGAATCGAGACATCGTCCACGGCTCCCACGATCACCGGGCAGGGGTGCACGGCCAGACCGAAGCGCTCTATGCGTTGTTGGCTCGCATCCGCCAGTCCCACCCCTTGGTGGAAATCGAGTCGTGTTCATCGGGAGGCGGCCGGACCGACTTTGCCGTACTCGACACCACGTGCCGGTTCTGGACCAGTGACTGCAACGATGCCCTGGAGCGCCAACACATCCAGCAAGGCTTCTCGTTGCTGTTTCCTCCGGAATTGATGGGGGCCCACATAGGACCACCGCACTCCCACACCACTGGACGCCACCAGTCACTGGCGTTTCGTACCGCCACTGCGTTCTTTGGACACTTAGGGGTGGAGTGGAATCTGTTGCACACCACCGAAGATCAGCGCGCATATCTTCGTGATGCCATTGCGTTCCACAAGGACATGCGCCCACTACTTCATAGCGGCACGGTTCGACATTTCGACCATCCCGACGACGCCATCATCTGCCACGGTGTGATTGCCGCAGACAAGTCTTCGGCCTTGGTCAGCATCGCCCAAGTAGCCAGCACCACCTCATTGGTGAATGACCGTGTACGTATCGACGGACTGGACGGGACCACCCTCTATCGAGTGAACATGGCACCCATGTTGATCATGGCCCACGTAGAACTGGGTCCGGCGGCCGTACAACCAGCGTGGCTGCGCAACGGGTTGATGGCCACAGGGCAGCAGTTGGCGGTGGTGGGGCTGCAGCCACCCATCATGAACCCCGAGTCGGCCATCATCATCAGTATCCAGGCGGCGGCGTGAAGCCCCCGATGAGTTTGCCGAGTTCCCCCGCCAGCCAGATGGTGGTGCGATCCGTCATGGATGCACCGATGATCTGCAACCCCACGGGCAGCCCGTCGGACGTTTGGCCTGCAGGTGCCACCGTGGCCGGAAGATACGCAGCGGTCGCCAATCCGGCCCAGAACAGTTGGGCGTAATACGGCACTTCTTCGCCGTTCACCGTCAGCGTTCGGGCCGCTGCTGGCTCGGAATGGTCATGGGGAAAGGCTGGCGTAGGCGTGATGGGCGCCAGCAGTACGTCGTAATTGCCAAAGAAGTCATGCCACGCCCAGCGCAGGTGTTCGCGCTGGTTTTCCGCCTCGGCAAAGGCGTTGAACGTGGCCGTTGACCATCGCAGTTGCTCAGCATATGGACGACGATCATCCACGTCGAGGGCCGCCGCTTTGGCGGCCAGTTGATCGAAGTCCGGGCGTCCCACGCTCATGAGGCCCATGAGGAGCCGCTGATAGGTCTCATGGGCTTGCACCACATCGAAGCCGGGGCGGGCTGCGAAGTCCACCTTGGCCCCAGCCTTGCGCAATGCGGTGGCTGCCAATTCAATCTGCGCGCTTACTACATTGTCCACCGGTGACAGATTGGGTTGATCCAGCCATACGCCCACTCGCAGGCCTTTCACCGACTTGCAAGGCGGAGGTAGCTGCAGCTTCCATCCGGCCGAAACCAATTCGTCCGGGCCCGAAGTGACCTTCAACGCCAACGCCAAGTCTTGCGCGGAACGGGCGATGGGGCCCACCACGGAGATGTCACCCTCAACCAACAACTGCTGATTGGTGGTCTGTCCCCGTTTGGGCACAATGGCAAACGTGGGCTTGTGCCCGTACACGCCGCAATAGGAGGCGGGGTTACGAATACTGCCGCCGATGTCGCTGCCGAACTCGAGTCCGCTGAGCCCTGCCGCCATGGCGGCCGCCGACCCTCCGGATGACCCACCCGGACCGCGAGTAATGTCCCAAGGATTGTTGGTGGTGCCGTAGACCTCGTTGTAGCTCTGGAAATCACCCAGTGCTATGGGCACGTTGGTTTTGGCAAACACCACGGCGCCGGCGGCGCGCAAACGGCTCACGGCCACTGCGTCTTCGGTGGCGATATTGCCCCGTAGTGCCGGGTAGCCCCATGTTGTTTGTTGGCCATCGATGTTGAAGCTCTCCTTGACGGTGATGGGCACACCGTGCAGCGGACCCACCTTCAATCCCCTGGCCAGCGCCCTATCAGCAGAGCGAGCATGCTTGAGGGCCTGTTCACGATCATCAATGATCACGGCGTTCAAGGCAGGATTCAGTCGATCAACGCGGTCAAGATAAGCGCGCAGAAGTTCCACCGATGAGATGGTTCCACCCCGTATTGCTCTGGCCAGCTGAATGGCTGAGCCAAACGGAAAAGCTTTCACTGCGTCACTGGCATTGGACCGCTTCACCATGAAACTCAACTCCTCGTGGGGGCGCGCAACAGCGACGATGCTGCGGCGGGATCCAGATACTCGTCGATCCGAGTGACACGACCGTCGCTCATGGTGACGACCAAGGCGGCATGCATGGCGAACGGCGCACCAGTGGCCTTCACCACCCCCCGCAGGACATGCATCTGCATGACGCCATTGTCGACTGGGTCGCGTCTGATGACGTCGTAATGGCGATCATCAAGGACCCCACACATCCACGTCAACGTGGCCAGGTTTTCATCCACCGTCTGTTCACGGTCGTCGAAGTTGTGCCAGATGCGCGCATCGGGCGCATAGAACGCCCGCACCTGATCCACGTCACCGGCTTCGATGGCAGCGAGTAGTCCGGCGATGAGCTCCATACGGGCCTGTGCATTCACGATTGGAAGGGTATTTCATGAGCTCACTGCGTTACCATCCCAAATCCAATAGATGTTTGAAGGAAGAGTGGTTTCGATGGGCATTCGAGACAGGATTGCTGGGTTGATGGGAGCCACGGCCGCCAGCGAAGTCGCCGTCCGAGTCGACACGCTCGGCACCAAGGTATCCACCCAATCGGCAGCCCAGGCAGTGGCAATGTTCCTCGGTGTGCCGCCGGAACTGGCCGGCAGTGTGGGCGGCGCACTCATGGGCGGTGACGCGGCTGCGTCGTTTTATACGCCGAGAGTGGAGCGAGCGCTGTGGGATGAAGTGAAGGAAATCCAGTCTCATGATCCGGGGTTCGACATCCGGCGGTTCGCCGACGAAGCCTGCACCGCATTCGTAAAGGTGCAGCGCAGCTTTACCGAACAAGACGCTGGCGCCGCCCGCCATGTGTTAGCCACCCCCTTGTGGGAACAGGCACGTCATCAGATCGAGGAGTACCGCCGCAACGGCCGGCGCAACGTGCAGGAGCAATTGCAAATCCAGTCCGTGCGTTTTCTTGGAGCTCACAGCCGCCACGGCTATGACACGGTGGGCCTACGCCTGTTCACCGCCACCATCGATTACGACGTTCTCACTGCCACGAGCGAGATCGTACGAGGTGACAAAATCCTTCGTCCGCTCGCAGTCGATGTGCTGCTGGAACGATCCTCATCAGCCACCACCGTCGCTGATGGAGGCACCCTGCGCGAACGTTGTCCGCATTGCGGTGCTCCACTGTCACTGGACTGGGACGGCTCCTGCAAGTACTGCAAGGCCGACATCATGAGTGGCCAATTCGACTGGGTCGTGTCCAAGATCATTCAACTGGCGGATTGGGATCAATCACTGGCCAGTTGCCCACCAAACATTCTGCAGAAATGAACAATTCTCCGAGTAAGACCGCATTTGACCAGTCGGTGACCGCATTTCTCACCGAGCATTGGCATCCCACGCTCACTCTGCGCCAATGGTGGTCCTGTCTAGGCGCCAGTGGGCTGGCATTTCCCACATGGCCCCGCGCATGGCACGGCCGGGACTGGCCCCGCCAGGAGCTTGGGGCATGCTCGCGTGCGTTTGCCGCTGCCGGGGCCATTGGCGCACCCACGGGACTCGGCACCCTCATGGGGGGACCGGTGCTGCTGCACCACGGCAACGACGAGCAACGTCGGCGGATGCTGCCACCTCTAGTGAATGGCACCGAGGGATGGTGCCAACTGTTCTCCGAGCCGGGTGCCGGATCTGATCTGGCTTCGGTGTCCACCCGTGCTGAGCGCGATGGCGATGAGTGGGTAATCACTGGACAAAAGGTGTGGACGTCGGGGGCGCAGCACAGCGCCCGGGGCATGCTGGTGGCACGTACCGACGCCGATCAGCCCAAGCATCGCGGGCTCACGTACTTCATCATCGACATGCAACAACCTGGTGTCGACATTCGGCCCATCAAACAGATGAATGCCAAGTCGCATTTCAGCGAGGTGTTCTTCACCGAGGCCAGGGTCAGCGACGCAGATCGGATTTCCGACGTCAACGGTGGATGGGCAGTGACCCTGGCGACGTTGGCCTACGAGCGTTCTGGACTCAGCGCCGCCGACGGAGTGTCTGGCGTGCGCCCCCCCGCAGGTGAACAGGCCGGGGTGCTCGAAGAACAAGTTGGCGCCCTCATCGAACACGCTCGGGCCACCGCAGTGGTGGCCGACGACGCCGGTGGTCAATTGGCGCTGCTCACTCATCTGGTCTGCGACCTGGGTCGATCGGAAGAACCGATTGTGCGACAGCAGGTGGCTGCCGCCTATTCCCGCCAGCGCATCGCCGGCTTCACCCAACAACGGGGCGCCGCCAACTCCCGCACAGGCCGTGCTGGCGGTCCCGAAGCATCACTGGCCAAACTGTTTTGGACCGAGGGGCTCCAACGTGATCGGGACCTGGGTACGGCGGTACTGGGACCCCACGGCATGCTCATCGGTGCATCAACACCGAGTGGTGGAGCGGTTCAGCACTTCGCACTCACCATTCCGTCAGCGCGCATAGCAGGAGGCAGCGACGAGATCCAACACAACATCATCGGGGAGCGAGTGCTGGGACTTCCCAAAGACGTGGGCATCGACCCCGACGTACCTTTTCGCAATTTACGACGTTCGTAAGGAGACCACTGCATGATTGGCAACAGCAACCTCATCACCGGACCCATACGCCACGGCCGCAACATATCCA
>JAYVGK010000009.1:0-5165 GCA_043772215.1 Acidimicrobiales bacterium
ATTTGGTCACTTTTGCTTCTCGTTGAGCACTGTGAGCGGCAATTGATCCTGCTCCCGTGTGCCGATCTGCCGCACGGGGCTAACGCTCGGGCCTCAGGCTGTTGCTTGCAGTGCTTGGATGTCGAGCACGATCTTGATCTTGTCACCCACCAGTACGCCGCCCGCCTCGAGAACCACGTTCCACTCCAAACCAAACTCCTTGCGGTTGATCTCGGTCTCGGCCGTGAATGCAGACTTCTTGTTGCCCCATGGGTCGGTGGCGACACCGTCGAACTCCAATTGCATCGTCACGGGCTTGGTGACACCTTTGATGGTGAGATCACCCGTGAGTTCGTAGTTGCTGCCTTTGTTGGCAATCGCCTTACTGGCAAACTCGAACGTGGGGAACTGCACCACGTTGAGGAAGTCCTCGTTCTTGATATGGGCGTCACGGGCGGGATCACCGGTGCTGACCGAAGTCGTGTCCACGGAAGCGGTAACCGAAGATCCAAGACGGTCCTCGGCAATGATGAGCGTACCGCTGAAGGCGCCAAATGTGCCGTGCACCTTGGAGATCATGAGGTGGCGGGCGGTGAATCCGACCGTGGAGTGCGAGGCATCGATGTTCCAGGTGCCGGGAGTGAGGTCATTGATGCTGGTCATGTGGATCTCCTTGAGAGTTTGTTGCGTCTGCAAGTAATATACGACAAAGTACTTGAGAAAGCAAGTACTTCCTTGAAGCGTGGAGAGGTGGGGGCATGACAATCTGGCTGGACGACGAGGAGATGCAAGCCTGGCGATCCCTGGTTGATGTGGAAAGCGCCATCCATGCTGCGTTAGAGGCTGAATTACTTGCTCGCCATTCGCTGACCGAAGGGGAATATGGCGTGCTGGTGATGCTGTCTGAAGCGCCGGATAGTCAACTGCGGATGTGTGATTTGGCCTCCGTACTGCATCTGTCACCCAGTGGACTCACCCGCCGTTTGGACCGATTGGTACGCGAAGGTTTTGTGACCCGAGAGCCCTGGGTTGAGGATCGCCGGGTGACCATGGCATCGCTGAGCACCAATGGACTTGCGAAGTTGGCCGAGGCTGCGCCAGATCACGTGGACGGCGTCCGCCGCCACTTCCTCGACCATCTCACCCGTCCCGAAATTCGCGCTTTGGGGGCGGCGCTAATGAGTGTGAAACACGGCCTCAACCACGACAAGACCGGGTGATACGGAGGTTCTTGTCAGGGAAGACTACCCAAATAGCCACGTTTCCCAGACACGAGTCACCGGTGGACCCAGTCTTGTCGTAAGTGGGGCGGCCCGAACGACTCGCTGGCCCATTCTTGGGGGAGGTGTGCACAGGTGGAGGAGAAAGCGGTCAGGCCGGGGTGGGGAGGGCAACCAGCGTGGTGGTGGTTGTGGTGATTGTGGTCGTGGTCGACGGCATCACCGTGGTCAAAGGCGCCAAGGTGGTGATGGGGGCCGGCACGGTGGTTGTGGCCGAAATGGTGGTCGTAGTGGTGGGAACGGGCGGCAACCACGCTCCGCATCGATCAATGACTCCCGGCCGTAGAGCAGGTACCCCTGGTATCCCGGGTCCCCCGGGCACAACGAACACGGACGTAGAGGTCGCTGCGCCCGGTACCTCCGGCAACGTATCCGGATTGCATCGCTTGTCGATGAGTTCCACCAGTGCCTCGGCATACAGGTCCGCCCCCGCCGGACGCATGTGCAGATGATCGCTGTAGAGGATCTTCGGATTGGCCGCCACAATTGCATCCCAGTCCAGCACAGCCACATTGGAGTGGGTGGCCGCCACTGTGTCGATGAGTGCATTCACGCCAACGGCAAAACTATTGGGCGACGACAGATGCGACAGCACTATTAGCTGAGCGTCAGCCAAGTCGTCCACCAACGTTATGAGATCACGATCCAGAAACCGACCATTATTTCCCAGATGCACCACCACGATGGGAGCGGGTCCCGCTTGCTTTCGCTCGTCTCGCACCAATCGTGCGCCCTGGAAGAACTGTCGATTGACCTTGGCATCAATCTGAGACTGCTTTCCCAACCGTTTGGTGAGGGTGGGTGCGGCACCCAGCATCACCGAATCACCCACGGCGTAAACCGGCACGTCCACCTCGGTGACGGGAGGCCGAACCACGGTGGTGGGGGGCGGCGGCAGTGTGGAGGAGGTGTCTGGCGTGGACACGATCGAGGTGACGGGAGGAACTGAGGTCACCACCATTGGTTCGGTCACAGGAGGAGGAGCATTGTGATCGTCGAGTGCCTTTGCTCCCGCTTGCAGACTGGCCTCGATCTCGTTCGGCGGCGAGTCGGCTCTCGCCACACTCAGCCCCAGACCGGTGATCACGGCGAGTCCGCCCACCATGATGGCTGAGGCTCGCAACTGGACCGAACGCGTCGGAGACCGCAACCGGGCAAACACTGCAGTGAGTGCATTGCGACGTATTGGTCGCTCCACAAAGCGGAACGACGCTTCGGCCAGGGCCATAGTGAGAACCAGTCGCACTGCTAGCAACACATAGCCGTGGATGTCAATGTCGGCGTCCGGTCGGGTGAACACCACCACCGGCCAATGCCACAGATAGATGGCGTACGAGCGCTCTCCCAACCAGCGCATGGCCGGCACTGACAGCAGCATCCCCAATCGTCCAGGGGCCGGGCGGGTGACCGATGCAATGAGGAAGGCCACGAGCACCGCAATGGTCAGAAACCCGCCGCGATACAGCCACGCATCACGATGATGAGTGTCGAGACCCGAACCGTCCGAATCATGGGTCAACGCCATCACCGCCAACAGCCCGCACATGCTGAGCGCGCCTACGATCTGCCACAGCCATCCACGGACCGCTCGAACGCCCCTCACCACCGGCAACCACCAAATGGCCAATGCTGCCCCCACCAGGATGGGCGCAGCATGAGTGTCGGTGCCGAAATACACCCGTGACGGATCGTGGTTGGGCGAAAACAGCACCGCCATCAACGCGCTCGATACTGCGGCCCCCCCGAGCAGCGCAAGTGCTGTGCGGGCCCGTGTGAAACCCCGCCCGATGGCGGCCCGGATGATCACGGGAAACGCCAATGGCCACAGCAAATAGAACTGTTCCTCTACCGCCAACGACCACAGATGCAACAGCGGTGACGGTCGTCCGATGCTTTCGAAATAGCTGCGTTTGGTGAGCGCCAGATACCAGTTGGTGACGTATGTGCAGGCGGCCGCCAGATCACCGCGAAACCGGACCAAGTCCCGCTGGTCAGCCACCAAACCCACCACAGAACCCACAACCAGCAATGCCGCCAGTGCGGGCAACAGACGGCGGAAGCGACGTCCCCAGAACGCTTTACGGTTGATGGTGCCGGAAGCCGAAAGCTCCGTGAGCAGCAGCGATGTGATGAGAAAGCCGCTGATGACGAAGAAAACATCGACACCCAAGAACCCACCGGGCATCCACGCGACGTTGGCGTGATAGAGCACTACCGCCATCACGGCTACGGCGCGCAGTCCGTCAATCGCCGGCAGATGGGGGAGCGGACGCGGTACTGCCGGCTGCGTCATTGGCCCATGTTCGCGCTCGGCGGGTCCAAACTGGCCGATAGGTCAGCTGATGGCGGGCGCGTCCGCGCCGATGAACTCGGTTCGGAGTTCACGCTTCAACACTTTGCCCGTGGCATTGCGGGGCAAGACGTCGATGAACGTAACGCTGGCTGGCACTTTGAACTTGGCCAAACGGGTAACGCAGTGGTCGATGACTTGGCGTTGGTCCAACTCGTGGCCCGGCTTGCGTACGACGATGGCCATACCCACCTCGCCCCACTTGTCGTTGGGCACGCCGATGATGGCCACCTCCGCCACTTGCGCCAGTTGGTAGACGACGTTTTCCACCTCTGCGGGGTACACGTTCTCGCCACCGGAGATGTACATGTCCTTCCAGCGGTCCACGATGTAGATGAACCCGTCCTCGTCGAAGCGGGCCGCATCGCCCGACTTCAACCAGCCGTCCTCGAAGGCCGCCGCCGTGGCATCGGGGCGATTCCAATAGCCGGGGGTGATGTTGGGTCCCTTGGTCCACAGTTCTCCGACGTCGCCGGGGGCTGCATCGGTTCCATCCGGGGTCACGATGCGCACCTCGCAGTGCATCACTGACTTGCCCGCCGACCCAAGCTTGCGGATGGCGTCGGCTGCATCCAGCATGGTGACGGACGGACTGGTTTCGGTCATACCGAACCCCTGCACTATTTCCACCCCACGCCCGGCCCACGTTTCGATGATGGTAAGTGCGCATGGTGCTCCACCCACCCCGGCCACCTGCAGGTGCGACAGGTCCGTGGAGTCGAACTCGGGGTGTTGCATCATGAACTGATACGGAGCGGGCACGGCGAAGAAATGGGTGATGCCGTAGGCCTTGTCGCCGATGATCTTGAGCGCTTGGCCCGGGTCGAAGGCTTTGGCCACCACAATTGAGCCACCGGCGTGGAGCACCGGATTGGCATAGCAATTGAGCCCGCCGGTGTGGAACAGGGGCAGCACCACCAGTTGAATCGTCTGTGATGTTATGCGCGCTGGTATTCCGAGGTTGATGCAGTTCCAGAAGGTCATGCCGTGGGTGATCATTGCTCCCTTGGGGTGACCGGTAGTGCCCGACGTGTACATGATGGTGCTCACGTCATCGTGATCGAGGGGTATCCACTGCGGGGTGCCTGCAGCGGACAGGGCCCGCTCGTAGTGGCCATCAGCACTTGCGGTGTCGATTTCCAAGAGATGGGTGATGTTGCAGCGCAACGCCAAGTCCTGCGCCACGGTGGCAAACTCGGCATCATGAATGAGCACCAAGGGCGTGCTGTCGTTGAGGATGTACTCCAATTCGGGGACAGCCAGCCGCCAGTTGAGCAACACGGCTATGGCCCCGGTACGTCCGCAGGCAAACTGCAACTCGAAGAATTCGCTGCCGTTGAGCGCCAATATGGCCACGCGATGGCCCTTCTCCACCCCCAGTGACTGCAGGTGCGCCGACAATTGATCGGTGCGGTGATGTAGCTGCGAGTAGCTCAACCGGCGCCCTGTGGCCAGGTCGTGGATGGCCGGGGTGTCACCGTGCAACGCATGATGATGGGCGATCCAGTCGTAGTGGCGGGTGCTGGTCATGGGCAGGAGTATTGCAGGGCACCCCC
>JAYVGK010000010.1:0-4378 GCA_043772215.1 Acidimicrobiales bacterium
AGTTCATTGCCAGTCTCCCATTTCCGCTCACTGCCGCTCAGCTGCGAGCCAATGCCGAGATTGCTGCGGATTTGGCCGGGCCTCTTCCCATGCACCGCCTGCTTCAAGGTGATGTGGGTGCAGGCAAAACACTGGTGGCTGTCAACGCCATGCTCATAGGTGTGCAGGGTGGTCATCAGTCCGCCCTGATGGCCCCCACCGAAGTGTTGGCCGAACAACACTATGCGGGCATACGAGAGTTGCTGTCCAAGGCCGAGCTAACGGTGAGTCACAGTGGCGGCCTGTTCACCGAGCGACCCGTGAGCGTCAAGCTGCTCACCAATCGCACCACTGCGTCCGAGCGCCGCGACTTGGCCGCCGGACTACTCAACGGCTCCGTGGACATTCTCATCGGAACCCATGCTCTGCTTGGTGATCTGGTGGAGTTCGCCAGTTTGGGGGTGGTGGTGATCGACGAGCAACATCGTTTTGGCGTGGAGCAGCGCGCTGCGCTGAAGGCCAAGGGCGACGGCCGTGACCCGGACGTGCTGGTGATGACGGCCACGCCCATACCGCGCACCGCCGCCATGACCGTCTACGGCGATCTGGACTCCACCGTGCTCGATGAGTTGCCACCGGGCCGTACACCCATCGAAACGCATTGGGTACGGGGTGAGCTGGAAGTTGCGACAGCGTATGCGCACATACGAGATGAGATTGCTGCCGGTCGTCAGGCGTATGTGGTGTGTCCGTTGGTGGAAGGATCCGAGAAGATCCAGGCCCGGTCGGCCACCGAGACTTTTGAGGAACTCAGCGGCGGCGAGTTGCATGCCCTCCGGTTGGGACTGCTGCACGGCCAGATGCCATCGAAGGAGAAGGAGGCTGTGATGGCCGAGTACCGGGCGCAGCGCATCGACGTACTAGTGGCCACCACGGTGATCGAGGTGGGCGTGGACGTACCCAATGCCACCGTCATGGTCATCATCGATGCCGACCGCTTCGGGATTGCCCAACTGCATCAGTTGCGGGGTCGGGTGGGGCGCGGTGCGCACAGGAGCTACTGCTATCTGCTGTCGGACACCACCACCGCCGATGGCGAGGCCCGCCTCAGCGCGATCGAGGCATCCACCGATGGTTTTGAACTGGCGGAGGTGGACTTGGAATTGCGAGGTGAGGGCACCATCTTGGGCACCCGGCAGAAGGGCAAGACGGATCTCAAGCTGGCGTCGCTGAGGCGAGACAAGGCGCTGGTGGGGGAGGCCCGACGGGTGGCCATCGCCATCGTGGCCGACGACCCGGTACTGGAACGTCATGAGGAACTGGCCGAGGAGATGAAGTTGTTCGTCGATGACGACGAGGCGGCATTCCTGTTCAAGAGTTGACCCCACCCCCTCGTTCTCGTCGCAGAATTCGTGATGCGCGCCGTAATTTTGCAACGGGTACAGGGGTGGCCGTGGCACCCTGGGGGGATGATTGTCGATCTGAGCCACGTCATCCGTCAGTCAATGGTCACCTATCCCGGCCTCCCCGGGCCCGACATCACCGACCACCTCAGCCGGGCCGACTCTAGGGGCCACTACGGCGAGGGTATCGAGCTGCAGATCGGGCGCATCTGTATGGTCGGCAACACAGGAACATATGTGGACGTACCATTTCATTTCTACGAAAACGGTGACGACCTCAGCGCCACGGCCATCGACCGTCTGGTGGATCTGCCCACGGTGCTGGTTCACCAACGGGCGGGCGAGCGCGGGATCGGTACCGATGCATTCAACGCCGTCGATGTGGGGGGCAAGGCCGTGCTGTTGCGAACCGGGTGGGACCGACTGTTCGGCACCGAAGCCTACGGTGTGGATGCACCGTTTCTCACCGAGAGTGCCGTGCAATTGCTGGTGGAGCGAGGCGCCGCGCTGGTGGGCACCGACTCGGTCAACATCGATGACATGGGTGATCTCAACCGCCCCGCCCATTCATTGCTGCTCGGTGCTGGCATCCCCATCGTGGAACACCTCCGGGGTATGGAATTGCTGCCCGCCGACGGATTCCGGTTCACCGCCGCACCGCCGATGGTGGCTGGGATGGGCACGTTCGCGGTGAGGGCATTCGCCCGGCTGGGCTGATCGGGCCGAAACCCACGGGTTGTCGCGACACCTGGTGCGTTCATCGCGACACTGGGGTGGCGCGCCAGGTGTCGCGACGAGCGTCGGTGGTGTCGCGACCGATGAGCCCAGCGCTAGCGGATGGAGGCCCTCAGTGCCGTGACTCTGCTGGGGATGGTGGTGGGCAGCAACACGAACGCCGCATCCCCAGGGCAGGTGGTTTGGGACGTGGCTCGGTGGCCGGAAATCGTGGGAACGCGAACGGTGGTGCCTGCCGCCCATCGGTTGGACCCACGCGACATGAAGGAGGCGATGGAACCCGGCGCCGTCGCCACTGCGTGGATGTCGGCCAGCGTGGCCAGGAGTTTCACCAACGAGTCGACCATGACCTTGGGCGGAGTCACGATACCGAAGTCGCCAAGCAGGCAACACAGCCGGGAAAACCCCTGGTTGCCCCCGGTGGCTGACCCCACCACGGCCGCCTGCAGGCTGCCGGTGCGGCCCTCCCAAACCTCCCCGTACTGATCCACGAAGAACGAGTAAGCGATGTCCGGCCAGCCCTTCACCTTGCCCGTGTGGTAGCTGTGGATGCCACGCAGGATCTTGGGCACGGCGGTGGCGGCGTACTGATTGGACGTCACGGTGTGATGCACGAGGAGCAGCCGGACTTCCTTCTCCACGTCCATGGCCGTCTTCGGCACGAGGTCGCCACCCCACTCACTGCGGGGGTGCACTGACAACCCGTAACGTTGGAACGCAACCGGTACAGGGGCAGGAACTGCTGGGATGGCCCGTCGGGCAAACGTGGCCGCTCCAACGCTTGCCGCCAATCCGCCCAGGAGGGAGCGCCGGGTGAGGCCGAGTGGCGACTCCGGGGGGACACCGCAGCAGTCGTCAGGGTGAAAGTCAGACATGTCGCTCACCAGTCCGAGAACCTGGTGCCGTCTGCCATTTCCGGGTCGTCCAGGTCGGGCACGATGAGGTCCCATCGGTCCCTACAGTCGGCGCACCGGTAGGTGGCCAGATCGCCCGGCGCCGGTGGTGATTCGTCCCAGATCGTGAGCAGATGGGCTCGTCCGCCACAATCAACGCAGGTGATCACCGCTGGTACCAGGGAGTCGAGGCCCGGATCGGTGCGCCAATCGAATGCCATCAGGGCACGGTACCGTTGTTTGCATGCGTGTTGTCGCCGGATCGGCAAGAGGTCGGGTCATCGTCGCCCCCCAGGGAACCATTGTTCGTCCCACTGCGGACAGGGTGCGCCAGGCCACCTTCAACTCCTTGGAGAGCCGCACATTTGTGGCGGGCGCCACCGTGGTGGATCTGTTCGCAGGCACCGGGGCGCTTGGTCTCGAAGCACTCAGCCGCGGTGCCCGCCACGCCACCTTCGTGGACAGCGAGCGTCTGTCGGTGGAGTGCATCCGTCAAAATGCCGCTCACCTGGGCTTCGAACACCGCTGTCAGGTGGTGCGATCCGATGCGCTGCAGTGGCTCCAAAGCCCAAGCATGGGTCTCGGAACCGCCCAGGCATTTGCCGTGGAGGCCGGGGCGCCGCTGTTGGTTCTTGCTGACCCGCCGTACGCATTCACCGCATGGGCTGAATTATTGACCCTACTGCTGCCCTTCTTTGAGGCCGCTGCTGATGATTCCATTTTGGTGTTGGAGTCACCCAAGTCCATGGAGGTGCAGCCCGGCTGGGAGCTCGAACGAGAGCAGCGCTACGGCGCGGCGGTGGTTACGATGGTCAGACCCCTCCACGAGCGCCGTAGCCGGTTGATGCAGGTGAGGGCGCAGGCCGATACGGTTGCGTCCGATGATCACTGAAGCTCGTCAATCATGAGAAAGGCCCTTGTCCCCGGGTCGTTCGATCTTGTCCACAATGGGCACCTGGAGGTCATCGCCAGGGCGTCGAGTCTGTTTGACGAGGTATTGGTGGCCGCTGTCCTCAATCCCGGCAAGAACAGCGCCATGTTCAGCCTCGAGGAGCGCCGAGAGATGCTGGCCGAGTCCACCGAGCACCACGGCAACGTGAGTATCGACTTCTTCGATGGCCTGCTGGTGGATTTCGCCCGTGATCACGAATGCAATGCCATCGTCAAAGGGCTCCGAGCGGTGTCGGACTTCGAAACCGAGATGCAGATGGCCCAGATGAACGAGCGCCTGTCAGGCATCGTCACGCTGTTCATTCCCACCTCGGCCCGCAACAGCTTCTTGGCCAGTCGGCTGTTACGAGAGGTTGCCCGCTACGGTGGTGACATCTCGTCGATGGTGCCGGAGTCGGTCAACCAACGTCTGCGAGA
>JAYVGK010000011.1:0-2151 GCA_043772215.1 Acidimicrobiales bacterium
GTTGGATTCCAACCGGCCGGTGGTGGCGGTGGTGTTCTACCGAGCCCATCTAGTGGCCGGTAACACGCAATTTGTCACTGATTTGTGTGACGGCATCGAAGCGGCGGGCGGTCAGGCCGTGGCCATCTGGTGTTACTCGCTGCGCTCCACCGACTCGGCTGAAGTGTTGGAGTTGGTACGGGGCTGCGGGGCGCAGGTCCTCATCACCACGGTGCTGGCCGCCGGCGGTATTGCGGCGGGAGCGGGCACCGTGGGCGCAGCCGGTGGGTTGGACGGTGAAGCGTGGGACTCAACCGCATTGGCGGCCCTCGACATCCCCATCATCCAGGCTCCGTCGGCGGGCACGTCACGAGCGCAGTGGGAGGAGTCCGACGCCGGTCTCGGCCCGTATGACGCCACCGCCGGCATCGCCATCCCCGAGTTCGACGGGCGCATCATCGGTCCAGTGTTTGCGTTCAACGAGGTGGTGGACGACGGGGATGAGTTGGGCACCAGTGTGCGCGCTTATCGAACCGTGCCCGATCGTGTAGCCCGTCTGGCCGGATTGGCGATGCGCTATGCGCGCTTACGTAACCGTGATGCATCGGCGCGTCGTGTCGTCATCATGCTCAGCGCCTATCCCACCAAACGCAGCCGGCTCGGCAACGCCGTTGGTCTCGACACGCCGGCGTCGGCCATCCACCTGCTGCAGGCACTGTCGGCGGCGGGGTACGCGGTGGGGCCGCATCCGGCCACCGGCGATGAGCTCATGGGGTTACTGGCCGATGGGCTCACCTACGACGCAGAGACGCTGTCTGATGAACAGTTGGCCAAGGCTGTTGGTCATCTCGACGGCGAGCGTTACAAAACGTGGTTCTCCACCCTGCCGCTCGACGCTCAAGAGCAGTTGAACGGGGCCTGGGGTGAGGCCCCCGGTCCGCACCGATTGCACAATGGGGCATTGGTGTTCAGCGGTATCGAGTTCGGCAATGTGATGGTGGCCATCCAGCCGCCGCGTGGCTACGGCGACGATCCCATTGCCGTATATCACTCCCCCAATCTGCCTCCCACCCATCATTATGTGGGCTTCTACCGGTGGTTGGATGAAGTGTGGGACGCCGACGCCATCATTCATCTGGGTAAGCACGGCACACTGGAATGGTTGCCGGGTAAGTCACTGGCGCTGTCGGCCAGCTGTTGGCCCGACGCGGCACTGGGTGACGTGCCGTTGTTCTACCCGTTCGTGGTCAACGATCCGGGCGAGGGCACACAGGCCAAACGGCGGGCGCATGCGGTGGTCATCGACCATCTCCTGCCGCCCATGACACGCGCCGATACCTACGATGAATTGGCTCGTTTGGAGCAGATGTTCGACGAGTATGCGCAGCTGCAATCGCTGGACCCCACCAAGTTGCCGGCGTTGCGGGCCAAGATTTGGACACTGCTAAGCGAGGCGTCGATCGACCGCGATCTGGGGCTTGACATTGCTGGTGACGACGAGCGTTTTGATGATGTGCTGCTGCATGTCGACGGCTATCTGTGCGGTCTCAAGGATGCGCAGATACGCGGTGGTCTCCACACACTGGGTCAAGTGCCCCAGGGCGACATGCTCATCGACTTGGTGCTGGCCATCACCCGGTTGCCACACGGACGGGTACCGTCGCTGCGCCAAGCCGTGGCTGATGGGGCGGGTCTGGATGTGGACGATCCGTCGGCGCTCGACACCATCGAGGCACAGTGCCGATCGCTGCTGCTGGCCGCAGCAGCACGGGACTGGACGGTGGACCACGCCGACCTGCCCACGGTGCAGTGGACGTGTTCGTGGTTGGTGCCCAAATTGCGCCAAACCGGTGACGAACTCACCAATCTGTTGGCCGGTTTGGATGGCCGCCATGTGCCAGCCGGACCCAGCGGCACCCTCACGAGGGGTGGCGCCCATGTGTTGCCCACCGGCCGCAATTTCTACTCGTTGGATCCAAAGGCCTTGCCTACCGAGCTCAGTTGGGAGGTGGGGTCCAAGCTGGCCGATGCGGTGTTGGCTCGTCACCTCGATGAGGAGGGCACGTATCCGGAGACGGTGGGATTGGTGCTGTGGGGCACGGCCATCATGCGCACCCAAGGCGACGACGTGGCCGAGGCGCTGGCGTTGTTGGGCATCCGACCCGTATGGGA
>JAYVGK010000012.1:0-1726 GCA_043772215.1 Acidimicrobiales bacterium
GACGAGCGCAGTCATCGAGCCGCCCAACGAACCATTGATGAATTGGTGCAACGCGGTCAACTGACGTTGGATTCTGTGACCTATCTTCGAGGCCGTACCCTGCACTCGAGTTTCGTGGTGGTGGACGAAGCCCAAAATCTTGAGCTCTCCACAGTGAAAACCATTCTTACTCGTGCGGGTGTCGGAACCAAGATCGTGTTCTGCGGTGACCGAGACCAAATCGATGCTCCCTATCTGTCGCGCGACAACAACGGATTGGCGCTGTTGCTGGACCGATTTCGTGGCCAGGAGTGTTTTGGTGGCGTGCGCCTCGTGGCGGGGGAGCGGTCCGACCTCGCAGCACTGGCCGCGTCGCTACTGTCCTGAGCAGTGAAATTGGCCCACTGATCACTGGCGGTTCAGCTGATGGCCACATCTACATGGTTCAGTAGACCATGTGACGACGCTCCCGTTCATGAGTCCGTTGGTGGATCGGTAGGCAGCAATGGTCAAGGCGTCGGATGGGTTGCATCCAGTGTTTGCGGCGGCGGCGGCGGCGGCCATGCAACGCCTCGACGAAGTGCTGGCCCGTCACTCGCGCCTTGAGTTGGAGCAGGAGGTGGCGGTCGGTGCCGACGGCACTCCCACCATGTGGGTGGATGCCTTGGTGGAGGAAGCCATCGTCGATGTGGCGTTGGAACATGGTGTGAATGTGCTCTCTGAAGAGATCGGGTTCATTGACCGTCGCTCCCCGTACACGCTGGTGGTGGATCCCGTCGACGGGTCGGCCAACGCTGCGGCCAATGTACCGCTGGCCTGCTTCAGTGCGGCGTTGGCCGAGGACGAGCGGTTCATACAGGCCTCCACTGTATGGTTTGCCACAGGCCAGTGTTGGGCTGGCACCGCCGACGGAAGGGTACAGATCGGGGGTCCCTGGCGGACCACTGGGCGCACGGAAATCGAGGGCGCAGCAATATCGCTACTGAGACCGCATGCCCGAAATCGTGATGCCTGGTGGCGAGTGGCGGATCGTGCTGCGCGCATACGGATCCTGAGTTGTTCCACCCTGGAAGCCATGTTGGTGTTGCAGGGTTCCACGGATGCATTTGCCGATGCTGGCAGCAACACCCATCGCCTTGTTGATCTTGCTGCCGCCACAGTGATGCTGCCCACCGTCGGAGGAGCGGTGATCGATGTGCTCGGTCGCCCTATTGAGCTCGATCTCGACCTCACTCGCCGCTGGAGTGGGGTGGTGGCAGCCACACCGGAACTTGCTGAGCTTTTGGCCGAGCTCATCACCGGCGGCTGAGCGCACCACCGGCCCGGCCAGTCAGCCGACTCGCGCTCCGTTGGAATACACAGCTCGCACTATCGGAACCCCGTCAACCACTCGGACCTGCACGAAATCACCTCGCAACCCCACTGCCAATCGGCCCCTGTCCACCAAGCCGATGGCGTTGGCGGGCTGAGCGGTCACCAGCGCCACCGCGGCGGGCAGCGCCAGCACACCGGCGGCCGCCAACACGAATGGCGCATGAAGCAGCGAATAGGGGACGTAGTCGCTGGTGATGATGTCGAGCACGCCGGTCCCCGCAAGACGGGTGGCGGACACGTTGCCGGAATGTGACCCGCCTCGGACGATGTTTGGAGCCCCAGCTGCAGTTGACATGCCGACAGCTTTGGCGGCCACTGCGGCAAGTTCGGTGGTGGGGAATTCAGCAATATTGACCCCGCTCTGCACCGCCAG
>JAYVGK010000013.1:0-8702 GCA_043772215.1 Acidimicrobiales bacterium
GGGTTGGGTGAACCATTGCTCTGGAATCGCGAGGTGCCCTGGGTGGATGGGGTCGTCATCTGCCGCCCGCAGTACCGCGCTGCAGTGTTCGAGGCATTGGCTGCCGCCCGCTGAGTGCAAACGAAGGTATTGCTTGACCCTCGCGAGTTCGGTAGGGTCACCCCCGTGAGCACGAATACGCAGGTGACGCCCGTGTCGGGCAAGTGGTGGTCGCTGAGGCGGCCCCGCACAGTCATCTGATCGCATTATTTGATCACTGCTGACCGTGACGCCGCCCCTGTGGGCGGCTCGTTTCATTTTCCGAGCTCCCATCGTGGCGACCCCTGTCCACCAGGCACCACCCACATCGAGGATCCCATGAGCATGACCACGTTCACCAATGATGAGCTACACCGGTACCGCACCCGGGGCGGTATCGATGTGCAACGCCGTATCACCACCATCGTCGACATGGCTGGGGCAGCGCGCGAAGTGGAGCATCTGGTGGACCGCCTGGACATGGCCCGTGGAGTGCTGCTGTCGTCGAGCTACGAGTACCCGGGTCGGTATACGCGGTGGGACATTGGTTTTGCCGATCCCGCACTGGTGGTGTCCACCAAGCAGCGCATGTTCAGTGTGGAGGCCGCCAATGGGCGTGGCGCGGTGCTGTTGCCGGCCATCGAATTGGCTCTCCGCAGCCAAACGCATGTGGACGAGTTGTGCGCTGGCGAGCATCGCCTGGATGGGTCCGTACGCGCAGCGACCGGTCGTTTTCCCGAGGAACAGCGCAGCCGTCAACCGTCGGTGTTCTCGGTGGTCCGTTCTCTCATCAACCTGTTCGCCAGCGATCAAGATCCGCATCTGGGTTTGTATGGTGCATTCGGGTACGACTTGGCGTATCAGTTCGAAGCAATCGATCTGCATATCGAACGCCCTACTGACCAGCGCGATCTCATCGTGTATCTGCCTGACGAACTCCTGGTGATCGACCATCGTGCGGAGCGGGCCGAGATCCGACGGTACGACTTTGTGGTGGACGGTCACAGCACTGCTGGCCTTGAACGATCAGGTGTTCAGCGCGCGTATGTTCCCGACGAGTTGGTCACCGAGTCGTCCAGCGATCATCCGGCCGGGGACTACGCCACGTTGGTGGACGAGGCGAAAAAATCGTTTGCGTGCGGTGATCTGTTCGAGGTGGTGCCGGGTCAACGGTTTGTGGAACCCAACCGGTTGGCGCCATCTGAGTTGTTTCGCCGCCTACGTGAGCGCAATCCTGCACCGTATGGCTTCCTCATCAGCCTTGGGGAAGCGGAGTGGTTGGTGGGTGCATCGCCGGAAATGTATGTGCGCGTAGATGGTGACCGAGTGGAAACATGTCCCATTTCCGGCACCATCGCCCGCGGCGGCGATCCCATCAGCGACGCCGCTCAGATCCTGGCTTTGCTGAACTCGGAGAAGGACGAATCCGAGCTCACCATGTGCACCGATGTGGATCGCAATGACAAGAGCCGTATCTGCGTGGCTGGCAGTGTGAAGGTGTTGGGTCGCCGCCAAATCGAGCTGTACAGCCGCCTCATCCACACCGTCGATCACGTGGAAGGGCGGCTTCGTCCGGAGTTCGATGCCCTCGATGCGTTCTTGTCGCATACGTGGGCGGTGACCGTGACGGGGGCGCCCAAACTGTGGGCCATGCGCTGGTTGGAGGCGCACGAACGAACACCGCGCGCTTGGTACGGCGGGGCCATTGGCATGGTGGGTTTCGACGGCAACATGAACACCGGGCTCACCTTGCGCACCATCAGATTGAAAGACGGTGCCGCCCAAGTCCGCGTAGGGGCCACGTTGCTCTTTGATTCCGATCCGGTGTCCGAAGAACAGGAGACGGAGTTGAAAGCAGCGGCGTTCCTCGACGCCATCCGCTCACCGGTGCCGGCCGGTCAGATGGGCTCGCCATTGGAGAAGATCGGTGCGTTCTCCACTGTGGTTTCTTCTGTGCGGAGACAAGTGCTGCTGGTAGATCATGAGGACTCGTTCGTTCACACCCTGGCCTCGTATGTGCGAGCGGCGGGTGGTGACGTGGTGACGCTACGAGCGGGCTTCACCGACGATGAACTGGATGCAGTGGGGGCAGAGTTGGTGGTGCTGTCGCCCGGGCCTGGTCGCCCTGGGGATTTCGGCCTGGCCCGCACCATTGAGATGGCACTGGCCCGACGGTTGCCGATTTTCGGAGTGTGTTTGGGACTGCAGGGGATTGTGGAGTACTTCGACGGGACCCTCGGAGTTCTGGACCTTCCGGTACACGGCAAGCCATCACCGATCCACGTCAGCGATCCGGGTGTGGTGTTTGCCAAATTGCCGAAGGTGTTCGAAGCCGGTCGTTACCACTCGCTGTATGCGTTGGCCGACAAATTACCAAGCGCGCTGAGGGTTACGGCCCTCAGTGGAGACGGTGTCATCATGGGTATCGAACACACCAGCCTGCCGGTGGTGGCAGTGCAGTTCCACCCCGAGTCGATCATGACCCTCGGCGGCGAGGTGGGTCTGCGATTGGTGCGAAACGTGGTGGAGAACCTGCGGTGATCAGAGATCGCCGGTGATGGGATCGAAGTGGGGAGAGCGCTTCTCCAGATAGCTGGATACGCCCTCCTTGAAGTCAGCGCGTTTCAGTGATTTGTTCATCAACTCGAACGCTTCATCCATGGCTTCGGGCAGGCTCTGATGCCAAGCGTCGTTCACTTGGCGCTTCATCACCGCCATCGACGTGGGGCTGCAGTTGGTGGCCAAATCGAAGGCGTACGAACGCGCTTCGTCCAACAATCGCTCGGCCGGATGGATCTGGGAGATGAGGCCCATGGTCAACGCCTCTTCGGCCAACACCACACGAGACGACATCAACAGGTCCAACGCCCGGCTGTGACCCACGAGGCGCGGCAGTAGCCAGGCCGAGCCGTACTCTGCAACGAGACCTCTCCTAGCGAAGGCCACGGTGTATTTCACGCCGGGTGCCGAAAACCGCACATCGAGCATCAGCGCCTGCACCAAACCCACCCCGGCACAAGCCCCGTTGATGGCCGCGATGGTGGGTTTGGTGATGGTGGTGGGATAGTGCAGTGGGTAGCCGGTGCGGGCCTCCACCACGTTGCCCGTGGCCGCTGAGGGACCTGCCTTGCTGTAAGCCTGAAGGTTGTTCATGTCGGCGCCGGGGCAGAAGGTGCGCCCTGCACCAGTGACCACGATGGCCTTGATGGCGCTGTCGGCTTGGCACTGTGCGAGCAACTCGAAGTAGCGCTTCTCCAAGGGACCGGTCCAGCCATTGGCCGATCCTGGCCGGTTCAGGGTGAGGGTGGCCACACCGCCATCGGCTTCGTACAGCACCACGTCCTGCGTTGCATCTTCGTCTGACACGTTGTCTCCCTCGACGGACCGAGACTCATCGTCGTGCGGCGGGGCACGGTGGGACAAATCGAGACCGCTATCGCCGGAAGCGACCGCCGGTGACAACGCTGAGGACCAAGCACAGCACGCACCCGCCGATGAAGGCCACGAACAGCGACCACCAACTGAAGTCACTCACCCCGTGGGACCCTGCGGCCTGGAACAACGCGCCGCCGATGAGCGCGCCGATGACACCGACGACCAAGGTGAACAGGCACCCCCGCTTCTGGGTGCCGGTGACTCGCTGAGCAAAGGACCCGGCAATGAGGCCGGTGATGATCCAACCGAGGAGGTTCACGCCCATCACGCTAATGCGAACGCGCCCGGCAGCATGTCAGTCCAACTGCCAACTCAGTCCAACGGTGCCTCAGTCAGTGGTGGGGGGACGGTTGTCGCCGTGGTCCACGTAAACGCGGCCCGGGCCGAGCTCTGCGGCCATCTTGCGGGCTCGCTGGGCTCGACGCAAGATCATTCCGATCGGCTCATCCGGCAGTGCCATGGCAATACCCATGGAACACGGGATGGCCACCTGACGGCCAATCGACGGCACCGGTTCCTGGATACGCAGGATGAACCGTTTGGCCACCGCCTCCACATCTCCGGGGAAGAACCAGCCGACACCGAGGATGGCAAAGTCGGAATCACCGATTCGCGCTGCGGTGTCGACCTGGCGAATGGTGGCCTCGAGGCGTTTGGACACCACAAAAAGTTGGTCGTCGCCAGTCTTGGCTCCGACTTGTAATCGCAGTTCTTCGTAGCCGTGCAGGTTGGCCAACATCACTGCGACCGCTACACCGTCTGATGCCATACGCTTCATGCCGAGACGTATGCGTTCTTGGAACAGCGCCCTATTGGCCAACCCGGTGATGGGGTCAACGGCCGGGAGTTGGTCGGAGACCCGCTCGAACTCCGTGGGCTCGAGCACTCCGTTGCTGACCGCAGCGATACTTTCGACAGATCCCGAGGGTCCCCTCAGCCCCACGTACACCTGCTCGTTGGGTGCGTCGATGGCCGACGGTGATTCGGCTGGCGCATCAACGGGGATGGACACGCCGTCGTCAGTCAACACGGTTCGCCGAACGGGGATGGCGGGTTGGGCCCAGCCGGGGTTCTGCCAATCTGCCACCGGTCCGTCAGTGGTTTCCACGGCGTCGAAGTTCCAAGCGATCGGCTGTCCGGCCGGTGACAACTTGACTTTGGCCGCTCGTGCTGCGGCAGCGCCGAAGACCGACGACGTCCCCTCGCCGGAGTCGGGCAGTTCCATCACCTCACCGGACGGCGACGGAAACGGAACCATTGCTGACGCAAGGCGTGTGGCGACACTCGGGTTGTTGGGCAGAGGTGCTTCGTGCTCTGGCTCGGTTCGGGCTTCAGCCTCGGGCGGGGGCTGACGCAGCGGAGTGACCCCGGCCTGCCACACACCGTCGGCCAGCACGGTGGGCCTTATTTCATTGAGGTATTGCGCCTGCGACTCTCCGGGCAAGGCTCCGAGTGCAGGGCGAGTGGCCTCGGTCTGCGATGCCGCCGGCACCGGGGGCGTGTCGATCAACGCAACGGTGTCGTCGCGGTAGACAAGCCGGGGTCCGCGCTGCTCCATCACCACGAACTCGGCAGTCGACTCCACAATGGTGGTGCGCTTGTTCAGCTCGGTGCGCGCCCGTACATCTGCGGAAATGTCGGTCATGGCTCCGAAATAACCCGAAATCGCGCCATCTGCGTCAAAGCGTGGGGCGGCGGCAGCGTCCACCCACCGCAGCGCTCCGTCCAGATCGCGAAGGCGGAACTGCTGACGCCAACCGGATCGACGTCGGTGAGCTTGGGCGGCCGCCGTGCGAAAGGGCGAGCGATCTTGCTCGTCGATGGTATTGACCCACCCGAGCCCGGCCGCGTTGTCCTGCGTCTGCCCCGTCAGCTTCACCCACACATCGCTGATCCAGGTGCAACGGCCTTTGCCGTCGAGCAGGAAAACCACTAGGGGGGAGACCGAACCAATGTCGATTACTCGTTGGTCATCGCCGGCCAACGCCGCCGCCACCAATTCGATGCTGGGACCGTGGCGAACCGTGACCATGGTTCCCTCGGTGATGGAGGGGCGGCTGGATTCGGTACCAGAGTCTAAGCCCAGGGGGGAAAATCCCACCAGCAGACTCAGCGAGGACCTACCGCCGTGATGGGGCCAGCGCAGTTCTGCTTCGCCCAGGCGGGCGCCGTCCAGTGCTCGTATGAGAGCGCCGTCGAAGGCGCCAGCGTGCGCAGGGTGAACCAGGCCCGACATCGGTTGCCCAACGATTTGTAGAGGGTCATGGCCCAGCAATGGTTGGACGTTTTGCGATGCGTACACGATGCGGTGGCCGGGGTCCACCAGGAACACCATCTCCACGCCTGCGCGCACCAACTCTTCGACCGGTCCGGTGATGAGGGTGGGATCGTGGACGGCGGCGGATGCCGCGACTGACGGGCTTGCTTGAGAATCGGTCACAGCGGGCACCAGAGCAGCATCGGCATGCTCTTGGTCCGACTTGACTTTCGCCGTCCCCGCCGTTGGTAAGGGGCTGTGCGCCTCCGCTTCGCTTTGGTGCTCGCCCGGCCTCACGGCGCCCTCCGGTTGCGCTCTAGCCGTCATCTAAACATTTCACCACGACTTGGACGGAGTTGGTGCGACCGCGCCTCGTGGTTGGAGAGTGGTTGAACGCAGTGGGATCCCATCTGCCAGAAGTTCTGTCCACCCGTCGTACGCTCCGCTCATGAAACTTGCGATGATCGGCTTGGGCAAGATGGGCGCCAACATGACGGAGCGGCTGCTCCTCGGCGGTCACGAGGTGGTGGCATACGACCGGTGGTCCCCGGAGGCGGTGGCGACCTCGGTGGCTAAAGGCGCCATAGGAGTTGCGTCGCTCGAAGCGTTGGCGTCCACCCTTGGGGCCCCGGGGCAGCGAATTGTGTGGATCATGGTGCCGTCGGGCGCCCCCACGCAGTCCACTATCGACTCCCTCGCCGTATTGCTGACAGCCGGTGACATTGTTATCGACGGTGGCAATTCCAAGTACAGGGACACCCAGGTCCGTCATGCCCAGTTGGGGGCACTGGGCATCACCCTGCTCGATGCCGGCACCTCCGGCGGAGTGTGGGGCTTGGCCAACGGGTACTGCCTCATGATCGGAGGCCCCAACGATTCGTATGCGCGCTGTGAACCTATCTTTGCCACACTGGCACCCGAGGGTGGACTCATCCATGTGGACGAGCAATCAGGATCCGGGCACTTCGTAAAGATGGTCCACAACGGTATGGAGTACGCCATGATGCAGTCCTACGCCGAGGGGTTCGAGATCATCGAAAAGAGCCCGTTCAACGTGGATCAAGCAGCCCTGGCCGAGACGTGGATGCACGGCAGCGTGGTGCGCTCGTGGCTGTTGGAGCTGCTGGCCGGTTACCTCGCCAAGGATCCTGAATTGTCGCAATTGAAGGCGTACGTGGACGATTCCGGCGAAGGGCGGTGGACGGTGGAAGCAGCCATTGAATACGGCGCCCCCGCCCCGGCCATCGCTGCTGCGCTCTTCGCCCGATTCGCATCACGTGAAGACAATGCGTACGGGTTGCGGATGTTGTCGGCAATGCGCAATGCCTTCGGTGGTCACGAGGTGAAGAAGGCCTGAGTCGGTGCGCAATAGGCGCTAGGAGTCGGCAGCTAACGCTTTGGCCCAGCGATAGTCGGCCTTACCCGACGGGGAGCGCTGTACTTGGTCCACGAACACAAACGCCTTGGGCAACTTGTACCGGGCTACTTTGGTGGCCGCCACCTCCAACAGTTCGGTCTCGGTAGCGGTGGCCCCCTTGCGGAGTTGCACGATGGCCACCACCTCGTTGCCCCACTTCTCGCTGGGGCGACCAGCCACGGTGACGTCGTACACGTCGGGATGAGCCAACAACGCTGCCTCCACCTCCTCGGCGAAGATCTTCTCCCCACCCGAGTTGATGGTCACCGAGTCGCGACCGTGCAACTCCATGATGGGCAACCCCATCGTGGCCTCGGTACCGGGCAGCAATCGGGCCCTATCACCGGGGACGGAGTAGCGCACACCGGCCACGATGGGAAACGTCTTGGCCGTCTTGAGCGCATCGCCCAAATATCCCTCAGGCAACCGTCCGCTCTTGGCCGTCCATCCCAGTCCTTCGTGGCCCGCCGCCAATTCGTGCGTGAGGTCCTCGTGCAATACGTGGTTGCCGGGGGAGCAGATGAACCACCCCGTGGTGGCCTCGCTGCCGGAGCTGGTGGACACCTGCGACATCTGGCCGCCGGCCTCGGACGACCCGATGCCATCGATGAGCAACAAATGAGGAATCACCGCCAAAATCCGTTGTTTCAACGGTGCACTGAGGGCGGCGCCCCCGCTGAGCATCACGGTGAGCTTCGACATGTCATAGGGAATGCCAGCGGCAATGGCCCGCTCCAGTTCCTCCACGATCGGGCGACCAAACGCATCGCCCACGATTTGCAAAAACTGCACCCCCTCGCGTTGACATGCGCGCAGAAGATCTGCGGCGTCGAGCTTGGTGACGTCTGATTGGATCACCAACGTGGCGCCGGTGTGCCAGGTGCGAAACGCAATCCATTGTCCAGCGCCGTGCATGAACGGCGCCGCTGCGATGGTGACCATGGCGCTGCCGTTGACGGCATTGTCCACCACCTCATCCAACGTTTCCCATGACGACCCGTCAGGCCTTGCCAGCCCCATAGCTGAAGTGGCAATGTCGGCTTGACGCCACAGCACTCCCTTGGGCATACCGGTGGTGCCGCCGGTATAGAGGATGTACAGATCATCGGGGGACCAGTCCCCGCCCATGACCTGCACCTCGGGACGTTCCGGTGAAGCCGACGCCAACGCTTCTTCGTAGTCCACAGCACCAGCCAGCAATGCATTGCCCGAGTCGTCGGCCACTTGGAGCAGGATTTCCAGGTTGGGCAGTTGATCGCGAATCTCGGCCAGCACGGGAGCGAACGTCGAGTGATACACCAAGATGCGGCAATTGGAATCGAGCAGCAGGTACCGCAATTCCTCGGCCACATATCGATAATTGATGTTGAACGGTGCCACCCGTGCTTTGTAGGCACCCAGCATGGCTTCGAGGTACTCGTTGCCGTTGTAGAGATAGATGCCGAGGTGATCCTGGCCCGACTCGTGACCATCGAGAAACTCACGTCCCACCGGTATGGCCACGCCATGGGCGATGAGATAGTTGGCCAGCCGCCGGGTGCGATCAGTGATCTGCGCCCACGTCCAGCGCTTGTC
>JAYVGK010000014.1:0-6079 GCA_043772215.1 Acidimicrobiales bacterium
GCGGCGGCCACGTGGGGATCATCGAACAAGGGTGCCAACGATGACAACCACGCTGGGTCAGCCACGGCATCGTCATCGATGAAGGCAACGAGCTCACCCGACGCCGCCCGAATACCCACATTGCGCGACATGGCCAGATTGGCCTCGTCGACATGCACCCGTTTGATGCGATCCCCGTAGTGGTCGAGCACGATCGAGGTGTCGTCAATGGACGGACCCTCCACCACCACTATTTCAAAGCGCGCATAGTTCAGTAGCTCCAGCGAAGCCAGTGTCTGAGCCAAACTGCGACACCGGTTCAACGTGTTGATCACCACCGAGACGGACTGCACCTCAGGGTTGCGGAGCTTGGAGCCGAGTTGCTTCCACCGCCGCCAAGCGTTCCTCCAGCACCCTGTCTCGTCGTCGGCGCGCTCTCGCTTCGGCGGCGGAGTTTTGCAGTGCCAATTGCAGCTCCTCGGCCGGCAAGATCTGTGACCGCATGTCGGCCAGCGCCAGCTTCAATTCCATGGCCGGCGCATCATCAATACGGACAGCTTCGAGAACTCGTCCCAGCTCGGCAATGGTGACATCTTGGCGGTCGATACGTTCTTGCAGCATCTCGATACGGGTGTGAAGGGCGCCGTGCAGTTCAGGAGCAGCGGAATTGTCCACGATGCGCCCCAGCAGTAGATCCCTCACGCCCACTATTGCGGTGGCTCCCCGTGGAGTGAGTGCACCTACCGCCATCCGTCGCAATCGCTTCACGAGGTGTCAACGTAGCGGGTGTAAGTGCCAATCGCGCGGACAAGTCAGCGACCCCATCCGAGCAGAACGTGGCGCACCGTGCGGGCACAGATCTTGGCGTCGAGGGCCAGGCTTTGATGACGAAGATAGAACAGCTCGTACTGCAGCTTTTGATAGGTGTCGATCTCATTGGAGGCGTACCACCACTTCACCTGAGCCCACCCGGTGATACCTGGCCGCACCACATGGCGCATGCCGTAGAAGGGCAGCTTCTCCGACAGCGCCTTCACGTACTGGGGTTGCTCCGGTCGCGGCCCCACAATTGACAGGTCGCCGCGCAGCACGTTGATGGCCTGGGGTAGCTCATCGAGGTGGGCCCGGCGCATGAGGTGACCAAAGCGCGTGACCCGGGGATCGTTGGCACTGGTCCAGTCACCCGCACCGTCGGCTGCTGCAGCGGACGGGATCATGGTGCGGAACTTCAACATGGTGAAGGGTTTGCCGCCGTATCCCACCCGCACCTGGCGAAACATCAACGGGCCTCGGCTGGCCAGCACATTTCCCACCAACACCACGGGCACCATCACGGCCAGTACCGGAAGTACGGCGATGGCCAGCGTGAGGTCGATGAGGCGTTTGGTGCGGGTGTACACGGGCTGATGGATGTCACCGATGTCGAACATCAACGATACCCGGCCCAGTTCGGCAATGGGGAGCTTGCCCAGCCATTCGTCGTAGAAGGCAGTGAGGGTACGCACCCGTACTCCCTGCTCGTGCAGAACCGCAGCTTGACGCACGATCTCCTCGTCGTCTTGGGCGCCTTCGCTGAGTACCAGCAAGGTGGCTTCCATGGATCGGGCAGTGTCCATGAGTGCCGTTGAGGAGCGTGACCGCACCACTGGGTCGGCCGGGTCAAGCACCTCCACGATGGTGGCCAGTCGCTCGGGAGCGATGTCAATGTCGAGGCGCAACTCTTCGGCTTCTTCTGGACGGGCCACCACCAGTACCCGTTCGGCCGCTCGCCGACGCTGGTCGCCCAGTTGGGCCAATTGCCAGCACCCAACCTGGACGGGGACGAGCACGATGGGGGTGAGCAGCACCACGAAGCGGGGGAGCAGAAACGGGACAGTGACGGCCTGGATGATGGACACAATGGCGGCCGAAGCCAGCCCGGCGGCGGCGGCGGTGGCTACTGCGCCGGCGAACGTACGGGGGATCTCGGGCAGGCCGGCGCTGTAGGCCACCAGGATGAGCACGATGGCGTAGACGATGTAGCCGTTGATACTGACCCGGCGGAGGAAGTCGTAGTCGCCCCGGAACCGGGCATGGGTCAGTCCAGCCAGCAGCAGTGACACCCCCACACCCAGCACCAGGAAGAGATCAGCCAAACGACGCACAATGGTGAGCCTTGCAGGTCAGGCGTCGGAGGGCGTCCATGGGCAAACCCGTGTGACGTTCGGTCAGCGAACGAGGCTGATGCGGGCGATATCCAACGTTCCCCCGCCCAAGCACCGAAGTGACCGGTCTCCACCTACGGTAAATGCCTCCGCTGCCACTACCGCCGCACCTCGGACAGGGAGAGCGGCCAACTTGTCATCGACCCAGAAGTGCTGATGTCCATTGGGGTGCACAAACCACAACACCATCTGTCCTTCGATGGAGGGGAGACGATGGGCGGATCCGTCGCAGGTGAGGGTGCTGGGACCCTGCAAGATCTTGGTTTCGGTGAACCCTGCTGTGGCCGTATCGAAACTCAGCGAAAGAACACTGGCCGATTTTACCGATGACCGATCATCCCCAAATCGGAGTACATGGGGGCTGACGGCGCCGATCCACGCCCATCCGTCGAGGACGCGGAGGTCATCTCGACGGGGTGTCCCCACGAGAATGGCGTGGTAGCCACCAGATCGAAACTCGTGGACGTACATCTCGACCTTTTCCGGAAAAGTCATGATCGCACCGCGCCGGTTTGCCTCGTAAAAGGGCACCGGAGACCAGGAAATGAGCCCAACTCCACCGATCAACTCGTCGGGCTGCGTATTGGCTCGTAGCTCACGCGGTAGTTCGAGTTCGGCCTTGACAACCACGCTGCTGTTGGCCAAGCGCAGTAGAGCTATGGATTGGTACCCATTGCCGATTGCCATCAGCAACCAGAGCGGAACAAGCACGCGAGCACCCAGGAGATGAGGAAACCTGGACGCCCAATGAGATTGCAGCAATGCGACGCCGGCGAGCCCAGCGAGGGCCGCAACGGCAGGACTTGCGGCCGCATCGTAGTACTCGTGCACCCGGTACTGCACCGGAAACAGAAGCACTGCCGCCACAGGCATCAGGGCCAACGACCACCACCAGAGCTTGCGGTCGGTCCGGTACAGAGCGAACAGCACCAACAGGGCAACGAATATGCCTCCAAGTTGGTGATTCACCACCATGTCGTAGGGCTTGGACCACTGCCCTACGGTCAGCAGATGGGCCCAAGCGGTACGATTCTCAGATAACACCGACCCTGTTTTTGATCCAGCTGTCAGCGGTGACAGCCCTTTGAGATAATCGGCCCAGGCTGACCAGCCTAATGCCGCCACCACTACGCAAGAGGCGATGGAAACGAAAGCAAGAATCCGAGGCCGCTGTTTACGAACGAGGCCAGCTCCTGCTTCGACCCCTATGCCCGTAGCCACCACCATCAATACGACTAACGGCAGCATCCATACCATGACCGTTGTGGCCTTGACCATTGCACCGATTCCACCGAGAACGACCGAGGTAACCAGATACACGTTGCTTTTTCCGTTCCGCCATAGCACTGCCGCCAAGACGCAACCAAGTGCCAAAGCAGTGGCCAAATATTCGATGAGAGATGCGCGGCTCCAAAACAGTCCGAATGGGTTGAACAAGAAGACAAGTTCCGCCGCAACTGCCACTCGGCTGCCCACAACCTGCATGAGAATTGCGTGGAGAAGCATTGCGGTGACAATGAACCAGAACAAGCTGGTCCATCGCAATGCATGCTCCAGCCCCACCCCGAGCGATGCCACGCCGCTTGCCATGGCTTGAAACAGGGGGAGCTCGTACACCATCACAAACGGTCGTCCGAATACCGGTACCTGGGGGCGAAGTAGGTCGATTCCTTGGGCTTGAAACACCTGTGTAGTGAAGGCTGTCTGCGTCTGGCGCCATCCGTGCCACACCACCAGCGATTGCCCCATTGACGGAATGCGGACGGCAATGGCAGTCACATACATCCAAGCCCGCAATGACGAAGCCACCGCTCGCACGGCCGCTCCCAACTGCAACGTTTCCATGCGGGCGGGTCGCGGACTTGCGCCCGATATGCGACTTACGCTCTCCCCGCCCATCTTTGTTTCATCGTCCGGGTGTGCCTGGCCCTTGAGTTGAGGCGTCAAGCGTTAGCTCGTCTGTGCCGATGACTTGTGCATGAAGGTGGTGTTGGCCCACGAGTGGATCCTGTCGGCCAGTGGCTCCGACAAGGTCGCAGCTGAAATCGCCCGTTGTTTCAATCCCGAGCATGATGAAGTCGTCGTTGTCACCGCCGCCGCCGACCCCGCCATTGCCGCTGCATTGTTCCCGCAATGCGAAGTCCGGACGCTTTGGACTGACCGACTCCCCGGTGTGGATCGCCACTGGAAGCACTATGCCCCGGCGCTCTTGGCTGCGTGGAGCACAGCCCGCATGCCAAACGCGGATCTATTGGTGTCCAGCAGCCATTTTGCGGCCAAGGCCGCTGGCGCCCGCTTCGATGGGCCGCATGTCAGTTACTGCTACTCGCCGCTACGTTACGCATGGAGGCCGGACTTGGAGGACGACCGGCTCGACGGCCTTTCGGCAGTAGTTGGTCGAGGTGCGCGCCCCGCCTTGCGTGCGTGGGACCGATGGTCTGCGTGTCAGGTCGACACAATGATCGCCATTTCACGATCGATCGCAGAGCGGATCTTCGACGCTTATAAGATTGATGCTCCGGTGATTCACCCACCCGTTGATGTGGAACGGTTCGCACACGTTGTCCCCCAGGCCAATCCATCCCACTATCTGTGTTTCGGACGCCTGGTCGGTTACAAACGGGTGGACTTGGCGGTTCAGGCTTGTACGGCGGCAGGGCTGCCTCTAGTTGTTGCCGGCAATGGACCGGAATTGCCCCGATTGCAAGAGATGGCAGGCCCCTCCATCCGCTTTGAACAGAACGTAACTGATGCTCGGTATTTGGAATTGCTGGCTGACTCCATAGCCTTGCTCTTCCCCGGCGAGGAGGACTTCGGCATCGTGCCGGTGGAGGCGATGGCGGCGGGGGTGCCCGTGGTGGCCTACGGGAGGGGAGGAGCGCTGGACACGGTGATGGACGGAGTCACTGGGGTGCTGTTCAATGAACAAACCGTTGTGTCATTAGCCGATGCGATTGAACGGGCTGGGCAGTCGACCTTCGAACGGGACAAGTTCGGCAATTATGCTGTGATATTTGGTTCAGCCACCTTTTCAGCCGAATTCCGAGCAGTTGCAGGCAACGCACTCGCTCAAGACGCTGTGTGACTCTGCCGAAGTACCAGTGTGAACGCTTCGGAATCGAACATCCTTGATCGTGTCTTCGAACGAATTCCACCTACAGGTCGGGAAATCGGGGGCTGGACGAGCAAGCTTGCCGCAAGTCAGTACCGGGTTTTCATCCGTGAAATCCAAAAGGCAATAACTCAATACGGGTCAGGCGCCGATGTGTTGGACTGGGGATGCGGATACGGGCTCCAAAGTCTGTGCATGCACGAAATGGGTTTCAACGTTACTGCCGCTGGTATGGACCCCCCCGATATTCACCCCGACGATAGCGAAAACAATCTCTCGTATCGATTCGCTAAATTGGATGATCCAATTACGCTTCCCTTCGCCGACGCGACATTTGATGTCGCACTGTCCATGGGCGTTCTTGAACACGTTCGTGAAACGGGTGGTAATGAGCTTCAATCTCTCACAGAATTGGCACGCGTACTGCGACCAGGCGGTATTCTCATCGTGTTGCACTTCCCCCAGAAGTCCGGTCTGGTAGAGACAATTCTGCGTCGTATATCAAGGAGCAAGACTCGTCATTTGCACGAGTTTCGATACTCGAAGGAAGATGTTCGGATGATGCTAGAGACGTCGGAATTGCAGCTGAGCCTCCAACGCCTTTGGACCTACGGGTTGTTTCCAAGAAACTCGGTAGCTCGCGTATTGGGCAGAGCATCAAATCAACGTCGGATTGTACAGTTGTATGATCTGATCGATGATCTCGTTGGTTCAGTTTTTCCGAGAGGGTGCATGAATATTGGCTTTACAGCTCAAAGAAGTCCACGGAACACTTTGGAACAAG
>JAYVGK010000015.1:0-3212 GCA_043772215.1 Acidimicrobiales bacterium
ACCATCACCGCGGCAGCCTTCATCCCCACCAGCAGTGCGCCAACGGGGTTGGCTGTAGACGCGACCCATGTGTACTGGTCGAACTTCTCGTCGAACACCATCGGACGGGCCAACCTCGACGGCAGCTCGCCCAACCAGAGTTGGCTCACCGGAGCTAGTGGACCGGTGGGTATTGACACCAATGCCACCCATCTGTACTGGAGCAACTACGGCACCTTCGGCACCCCGCCGCCGCCCACGGTGGCCCGGACTGCCTTTGACTTCAGTGCCCCGTTGATTGCTGGGCCGTCCTCGTTCACGGCAGTGGCCACCACGCCTTCTGGCACCACACTGACGTACGCCACCCCGGTTTCCGCCACTGATACGGATGACGCTGGCATCGTTCCCACCTGCAACGTCGGAACCCTCACCGGTGGCACCTTCCCCCTTGGTAATACCGTGGTCAATTGCGACGCGGTCGACCCGGTGGGCAACACCGCCATCACCAAGACATTCACCGTCACCGTGAACCTGCCTACGCCTCCGGTTCTCACACTGTCGCCGAATCTGAACGTCACGGCCACCTCATTGGCGGGTGCCATCGTCACCTACGCCGCCCCCACTTCAACATCGGGGACGCCTATCTGTCTGCCCGCCTCGGGTACTCAGTACGTTATTGGCGTGACCACAGTGATGTGCAGTGCCACTGACAGCGTCGGTCAAACCACCAACGGATCATTCACCATCACCGTCACCAAGCCTGGCTTCCCCACGTTTTCGCCGAATCCCCTCCCTAATCAGGTGGTGACGGCGACCTCGCCCGCCGGTGCCGTGGTGACGTACGCGTCTCCCACAGCCAGCGCCGGGACTCCGTCGTGTGCCCCGGCATCCGGCACCGCCTTCCCCATTGGTATGACCACGGTGACCTGCACCACCACTGACAATCTGGCGCAAACCACCACGGCCACCTTCATGGTCACGGTGAACAAGCCCGCCGCCCCTGTACTCACCCTGCCCGGCAACCAGTCGGCCACCGCCACCTCGGCCGCCGGTGTGGCAGTGACCTACCCAGCCGCCACGGCTACCAGCGGCACCCCCACCTGCGCTCCGGCTTCAGGGGCGGTGTTCCCGGTGGGCGTCACTACGGTGACCTGTTCCGCCACCGATGCCTTTTCCCAAACCACCACTGGCACCTTCACGGTGACAGTTGCCCCGGTACCTACTCCCGTTGCCGCCACTCCTCCGGCCTCGGGCAACCCGGCCGCTGAGCCAGCCCTTGTGGCCGTCGCAGCTACCACCACGGTCGCTCCGACCACCACCGCCACGCCGACCACCACGGTAGCCCCCGTCGCCACCACCAAGCCGGTACCCACAGCAACCCCCACCACCACTGCTCCGATCGTGGCGGTGGTGGCACCGTCGACCAAGGTTCTCCCGGCCACTGCGGTCATCGAGGAGCCCACCTTCACTGGCTGATTCAGCTGCAACCCCAACAAGAATGGGTCGGCGTGGCATTCTTGTTGGGGAAGATGGGCAAGTAGCCTGTTTTCCCAAACAAAATTGCAGATGGAACCCATTCTTGTTTGCCTTGATCGGCGGCGGTGAGGGGAAGTGCGAAACTGCGGGGGTGTACTCCGTGATGCTCGATGTCCGTGACCGGCCCTGCCTGGTGGTGGGAGCGGGCCCGGTGGGTACCCGCAAGGTGGAGGGGCTCCTTGCGCAGGGAGCAACTGTGACCGTGGTGTCGCCGGAGTTGTCGACTCGGGTCCAAACCCTGCGAGAAGACGGCCGTATCACCGTTGATATGCGCGCGTACGTACCGACCGACCTCGACGGATGCTGGTTGGTGATAGCGGCTACGGGTAACGAAACGGTGAACCAGAGCGTGTACGACGACGCCCAGGCTGCCCGCGTATGGTCTAACTGCGCCGACGAACCCGACCGATGCGCCTTCATCCTTCCCGCAGTACATCGTGACGGCCAGATCACGATTTCGGTATCCACCGGGGGGGCCAGCCCATCGCTGGCCAAATGGCTTAGGGACCGATTGGCCGATGCGTTACCGGGCGATGCCGATGTCCTCGCCGCCGCGTTGGCCGACAAACGTCGCCAAGTCCAAGCCGCTGGGGGATCCACAGAGGACATCGACTGGCGGCCGATCATCGACGAACTCCATCGCGCCTACAGCACTCCGGAAAGTTCGTTGTGAACAGCCAGATGCGCATCATCATCATCGGGGCAGGATTCGCTGGTCTGGGCGCCGCCATCAAGCTGAAGGAGGCGGGCTTCGCCACCATCACGGTTCTGGAAAAGGCCAATGATGTCGGTGGCACGTGGCTGGTCAATACATATCCGGGATGCGCTTGCGACATCCAATCCAACCTGTATTCATTCAGCTTTGAACCCAATCCGCGCTGGTCGCGCACGTATCCGCGCCAGCCCGAGATTCTCGCCTACCTCCAGCATGTGGCCCACAAGTACGCCATCCGTCCACTGATCCGGTTCAACACCGAGGTCACCGAAGCCCGGTGGGACGACGACGCCAATGTGTGGAATGTGCACACCGCCACCGGGGATATTCACACCGCCGAGATCCTCATCAATGGCACGGGACCGCTGAGTCGACCCAAAAACCCTGATGTGGCTGGGCTCGAAGGGTTCCAGGGGACGTTGTTCCATTCGGCACGATGGAACCACGAACACAGTCTGTCCGGGGAACGGGTGGCCGTGATCGGCACCGGGGCCAGCGCCATTCAGTTCGTCCCCGAAATTGCCCCGGGCACGGCCCAAACGTACGTGTTTCAGCGCTCTGCGCCGTGGGTGGTGCCACGCGAGGATCGGCCCTTCACTGCCAGGGAGACTCGACGTTTCACTCGATTCCCCATTGTTCAGCGGGCGTATCGAGCCAAGATCTGGTTGCGGGCCGAGATGTTTGGCCTGGCGCTACTGGGCAATCAACGAGTGTCGAAGCAGATCTCCGATGGCGGAACCCAGTTCATACGTGCGCTTATTGCTGACCCGGAGTTGCAAGAAAAGGTGACTCCCCACTTTGCTCCCGGTTGCAAACGATTGTTGATCTCCAACGACTGGTATCCGGCTCTCACTCAGCCCAACGTGGAGCTGGTGACCGAGGCCATCACCGAGATACGGGCACACTCGCTGATCACGGCCGACGGTACCGAGCGCAGCATTGACACCATTGTGTTGGCCACCGGGTTTGCCGCCACCGAGTT
>JAYVGK010000016.1:0-1714 GCA_043772215.1 Acidimicrobiales bacterium
CAACGCCACGCCCAGGAGCGTTACGACACCTTCAGTAACCAACGCAGCGAGTTGCGTGGGCGAGCCCAACGTGAGCGTGAGTGGGCCACCGTCGGAGTCAAAAAGGCCAAGAAGAAGCCGGACAACGACAAGCACATCAAGCATCACAACATCGTGTCCAGCGAGCAATTGGCTGGCAAGGCGGCCCGCACCGAGCGCGCCATGGATCGTTTGGAAGTGGTGGACAAACCGTGGGACGGATGGCGGCTGTCGTTCCGCTTCGGTGAGGGAGCGCGCAGCGGTGACATGGTGGCCCGCCTCGATGACGCAGTGGTGGAGCGCGGCAACTTTCGTATGGGTCCGGTGACCATGGAAATCGGCTGGGCCGAGCGGGTGGCCATAGTGGGGGCCAACGGTTCGGGCAAGACCACGCTGTTGGCGGCGCTGCTGGGCCGAGTCCCACTCGCGTCGGGTACATCGCGACTCGGTCCGTCCGTGGTCATCGGCGAGTTGGATCAAGCCCGTCAACGCTTCGATCCGTCGGTGGCCCACACCATCACGTTGGGGCGGGCATTCATGGATGCCACCGCCATGACCGTGGCCGACGCCCGTACCCTGCTGGCCAAATTCGGTATCGATGCCGACCGGGTGGATCGACCCGCTGCCACGCTGTCACCTGGTGAACGCACTCGGGCCACCATGGCGTTGCTACAGGCCCAGGCTGCCAATTGCTTGGTGTTGGACGAGCCCACCAATCATCTCGACCTGCCCGCCATTGAACAGTTGGAGTTGGCACTGGCGGAGTTCGAGGGCACCGTGCTGCTGGTGACCCATGACCGACGCCTGCTCGAATCGGTTTCCGTCACTCGAACCATCACCATGGACGCCGGACGCATCACCTCCGATCAACTGTCATGACGGATACTGCCGCAACCACCCCGGCGTCCCACGAGTCACCCCTCATCCGGTGGTGGCCATGGGTGTTGCGAGCGGTGTGGGCCTCGTTGCCGTTCACTGTGGGACCCTTGCTCGATGCGGGCCTGGGCGGACACTCACGACCCGTGCACTTGGTGGCCGTTGCCCTGGCCTGGCTGACCTGGGCGGTGGGCCTCCTGGGCACCGTGGTGGGGCATCCCATAGGGCTCACGGCGCTGCGCATGATGACCCCGGCCGTTATCGGCGGCGCGGTGTGGGGTGCCTTTGTGGGGGGTCTGGTGGCGTGGCGATGGGGGCTCGGACTGGCAACAGCCACGCTGGTGTGCGCGGTGGTGCTCTCGGCCGAGACAGGAGAGTGGGCTGTGGATGGTCCGGCCTATCCCAATGAGGCCCGCTTCGCGCTGCGCCCTCCCGCCACCCTCTTGGGGATCGTGCCAGTCGTAAGTGTGGTGTGTGCGGCGGCGGTGGTCACCGGTCCGATGCTGGTGGCCGCCCGATCATGGGTGGCTGGCGCCATTCTCACTGTCGCCGGACTACCTATCGCCGCCGCAGGTGCGCGATCACTACATCAGTTGAGTCGTCGTTTCGTGGTCTTCGTACCGGCCGGTTTCGTACTCCACGATCATCTGGCGATCAGTGAACCGGTGCTGTTCAGACGCAGCGTGGTGGAGTCCATTTCGCTTGCTCCAGCCGATACCGACTCACTCGATCTGAGCGCCAAAGCCCCCGGTTTGGCCGTAGAAGTGCGATTGCACGAAAAAGTGGAGATCGCCAGAGTGGCCGCTGACCAACGAACGGC
>JAYVGK010000017.1:0-4747 GCA_043772215.1 Acidimicrobiales bacterium
CTCCAGTGACGGTTTTTCACCCGCACCAGACACCACCACGATCCTGGTGTCTGCTGGCACCGGCGCGGAATCCACTCGTTGATTGCGCAACGTCACCAGACCGCCATCGTCCAACGCATTGAGTACGTTCGCCGGCGCTGTCTTACGCAACGCGGCCCGTAACGATTGCAGCAACAGGTAGCGGGCGGTAGCAGTGCTTCCGGTGCTGATCCCCAGTGCTCGGTCAACGAGGCGCCGATCAGACTCGCGTTGAACTTCCACGCCCTCGTTGAGCCACACCTCACCAACCATGGCAGCCCCCGCTTGGACAACTCGCTGCGACAATGCGTCAACCACGGACTGCTCCACACCGTCAGCCACTACAAACACCACTTGGCTGTTGGCGAGATGCCCGGCCAGCAGTCTGGGTTCGGCTAGTTCGGTGTACGACTGTTCGGCGTTGACTTGACGCCGCAGTTGGCTGATGGTGTTGTTCTTTGCGTCGAGGTTGCGTTCGATGGTGGCCAGTTGGGCTTGCTGCTGCTGGACAAGGCCTTGATTGATGACAGAAGCGCCCACCGCAATGCCGATGGCCAACGCCAGGAACACAGCAACCAACGACACCACGTGGTACCGAAGGTTGATCATCCGCGCACCATCAGCCACAGGCTCCGCCAGAAAACGCGGTACACCGGGGTGACGGCCATGAGAATCATCAGCACACTGAGCGCCGCCAATACCAAGGTCACGATCCAACGCCGCTCCAGTCGCGGCTGATAGAGCTTGTTGACGCCTTTGGCATCGATAAGAATGGGTCCCACTTTCAATCGGGTGAGAAAGGTGGAAGCCATACCCTGTCGACCTTTGTCCAAGAAATCCACCAGATTTACATGCGTGCCTACGGCCACGATGAGCTCCGCTCCCTTTTCGTGGGCCATAAGCATCGCTACATCCTCGCTGGTACCTGCCAGCGCCATCGTGGAGAACGTCACGCCTTCGTCCACCAAACGCTGCGCCCCTGGGGCGCGGCCGTCAGGGTAGGCGTGCACTATCAGTTGGGCACCGCAGTGCAGCGCCTTGGTAGAAACCGAATCGAAGTCGCCCACGATGATGTGGGGCCTCAGACCATTGGTCAGCAGCGCGTCAGCGCCACCGTCAACGCCGATCAGTACCGGTCCCAAGTCCGAGATGTATCCGGACAGCGCCGCCAAATCCTCTCGGAACTGATCGCCGCGCACCACGATCAGCGCGTGACGACCGGTGAGGTCGATGCTCAAATCGGGTACGTCGGGCGACTCCAGCAAGAGGAACTGCTCCGCACGCACATATTCGAGCGTGTTCTCCGCAAACTGCGCCAGAACTGTCCCGATGTTTTCTTTGGCCGCCACCAACTCGGCGTCGAGTGTTTGCAATGTCTGACGGGCACCACGGAGAACCACTGCCCCGTTTACCAGCACCTCGTTGGCGGCGATACGCACGGTCTGTCCATCGATGACTCTTGCTGCTTGCTCACCGACCCTATCGATCAGGACGATTCCTGCCGCCACGATGATCATGGGACCCACATTGGGGTAGCGCCCGGATATAGAAGCCGCTGCATTCACCACCGCCACCACCCCCGATTCCACCAGTGCTTCGGCTGCGACACGATCGATGTCTTCGTGATCGATGAAGGCGATCTCTCCCGGCATCAGGCGTTGTACCAACGCCTTGGTACGTCTATCCACTCTGGCTGTGCCACTCACGTCAGTGTCGATTGCCTCCACGTCCGACATGTCAACTGGCCTTGGTTTGACGTGGCGCTCGAACTCGCCGCTTGATCGCGGACACCGTCGACACGACGGGATCAGCCCGCCGGGCAGCGTCGTCGAGGAGCTCCTCGGCATGGAGTCGACCGCTGCTCGACTCGGGATGACCGGCCAACATGCGGCTGAGTTCCACGACCCGGGCGTCTCGGTCGAGCGTCACCACCACGGTACGCGTAAGCGTCTCGTGATCCGACTTGGTCACCAGCATCTGTGCATCGGCCTGCGCCGCCACTTGCGGCAAGTGGGTCACCACCAATACCTGGCGGTCGCGTCCCAATTCGGCGAGCGCCTGGCCCACGGCAACCGCAGCCGTACCACCAATGCCTGCGTCAACCTCGTCGAACACCAGGGTGGCGGGAATGCCGCCGAGCACCACTCTCCCTTCGAGCAATGCCAATCGCAGAGCCAACATGGACCTGGCCAATTCCCCACCGGAGGCCACTTTCGACAACGGCAACAATTCCCCACCAGAGTTGGCCGCCAACATAAATCGGACATCGCCACCTTCATCTGCACCCATATCGTCGCGCCACGAACCCGTTTCGATATGCACACGTGCTTTTGGCATGGCCAGATCGCGGAGACGACGCTGTACTGCGCTGGCCAATGGCCCAACCGTGGCCTCGCGTTTGACTCGCACCACGTCCGCTGCCGAACGCACGACAGCGAGCGCCGCAGTCCTGTCGGCCTCGAGCTCACGGGCGCATTGGTCATGGCTTTCCAACTCCTGCAAACGAAGCTGGGCTTCATTGCGGAATGCGATCAAAGCAGCGACGTCTTCGCCGTATTTGCGTTGCAGATCACGTAGTAGTTGACGGCGCGATCGCAGGTGTTCCTGCCGGGTGGGATCATTGTCGATGCGCTCACCCTCAGCGCGCAGGTCTGTACTCACCTCGAGCAGTTCTGCTGCCAACGACCGCAACCGCTGCTCAAACTCCTCATACGGTCGGCGTCGCTGCAACGCCGACACCGCAGATGCAATGAGATCCAACGCTCCGCCATCGTCGTGCAATGCAGCGACCGCCGTAACCGCTGCGTCTTGATGAGCCACGGCATCGGCCAGTAGTTCTTCCTCATCCTTGAGAGACGCGTCTTCATCAGGGTCAACCAGATCAGCGGCCAGCAGTTCACTCACCTGAAACCGCAGCAGATCGATTTCGCGGTTGCGTACCCGCTCATCTCCGCCAAGCCCGACGAGGCGATCGTTGATCTCGCGAACGTGTTGGCGAGCCGCCACCAACGCGCTCCGATCCACCGCACCGTAATCGTCCAACGCACCACGTTGAGCAGCAGCCACCAGCAGGGTCTGATGAGCATGTTGACCATGTAGATCCACAAGCGATCGACCGACCTCACTGAGTTGACTCACCGTCACCGGCAATCCATCTACATATGCACGACTGCGACCCTGACGAGATACGACGCGTGTCAGCACCGTTTCCACCCCATCGGAGTCGAACCGACCGTCCACACGAGCCTCATCGGCGCCTTGGCGCACGAAGGCCGGATCAGCCCGGCCTCCGAGCAGGAGTTCAATGGCCCCCACGAGGAGCGTCTTGCCGGCTCCGGTCTCGCCAGTGAGTGCGGTCATACCGGGCCCGAGGAGTAGGCCTAGGTCCTCGATCACCCCAAGATCGCGCACCACTAGTTCAGTCAGCATGCGGTGGTGCCTACTGCTGGTGTCTCGAGGTCAGCGTCCCATTGGCGCGGGGCCGACAACCCGAACTTAGCCCGCAGGATCTGATGGAAATCGCGCAGTCGAAACGTTACCAACCGAGCAGGTCGGGGCCCCTCCACCACCCGCACCGTGGAACCCTCCGGTACTTCACCACAAGCACGACCGTCCACGAACAGCGACGCCAACCGCCCGTCGTGCACCCGTACCGTTACCTCCTCGCCAGGATCCAGTACCAGGCTGCGGTCGAACAGCATGTGCGCAGCCACCGGGACCACCACTATGGCGCGCAACAATGGGGACACCACCGGCCCCCGGGAACTGAAGGCGTACGCCGTCGACCCAGTCGGCGTGGCCACGATCAGCCCATCTGCGGAGTAGTCGGTGAATGGCACTCCATTGAGGGCCACGCCCAACCGAACAGTGTTGCCGGCAACGCTCTTTTCCACCACCGCTTCGTTCAATGCCGTGTATACCCGTACGGGAGTCCCCGTTCCGTCGACCACATGAACGGCCAATGTCATGCGTTGCTCCACCAGGAAGCGTCCTATCAACAGATCGTCGATGTGCGCTTCGATCTCTTCGGGTTGAATGGCAGTGAGATAGCCGAGATGGCCAATATTGATTCCCAGTACCGGAACGCCTTGGTCCACCACCAGATCCACGGTCCGCAACATGGTGCCGTCACCGCCCAAGCTGAGGGCCACCGCCATGCCGACACCAAACTCTTCATCGGGGCACGACCACCGCTGCAATCCCTCGACGTTGGCTTCCGATGCCGGCACCCGAACAACAGCACCGCGGCGCTCGAACTCCGAGGCCAGATGCACGGCCAGCGTTGCGGCCAAGGGCCGAATGTGGTGTGCCAAAATTCCGACGATCGGTGGCGTTGTCGTCATGGAAGAGGTACCTCGGCCAACGCTGCCGCCACCATTGTTTCCGCACACTGCAGTCCGCCACTGCCCTCACTCACCCGGAGATGCACGAGGAATTCGACATTGCCGTCGGCTCCAGTCAGTGGTGATGCCATGGCTCCCATCATGGTCGCCCCCACCTGGCCAAAAGCCACGACTACCCCATTGAGGGCTCGCCGCCACACCGCACTGTCGCGCACCACCCCGCGTCCCTTGCCCACTTCAGCCCGGGTGGCCTCGAACTGCGGCTTCACCAGCAACACCAGGTCAGCCACCGGGGTGGCCATGCCCGCCAACGCTATTGCGACAGACCGAAGTGAGATGAACGAAAGGTCGCCCACTATGAGATCGAAGCGACGATTGTCCAGATC
>JAYVGK010000018.1:0-3687 GCA_043772215.1 Acidimicrobiales bacterium
CGACCGCCATGGGCGGTGCGCTAGCACGTCGGCGACGGGCATTGTCCACCACGGACTTACCCACGAAACGGGCAATAGCGGATTGCTTTCGCCACTCTCGGCGCCCCTCATCAATGAAACGCGGAACCGCAGTGGGGGCTTTCAGCAGAAAGTCCAGTGGCTCCAACACAAAAATCTTGAACCCTGTAGCCAGTAACGCCTGCCCATCGTTGCGCCATGGAACCGGCGCTGGTGGATCGATGAGCTGATGGGGCTGGTCGGGGGGGCGCTCAGTCATGACAACGACATCACACACAATCTCGACAGAGTTGGCCGTTGGCATCAGCAAGTTGGGACGGGTGCTTCACCAAGAAACACGACTGACAGACGAACTCGTCTGGACGCTTGGGCAGTACAGCCGAACCGCCCTCACCGCGATCGTCGGTGTCCGGTGGTCCGTCCTCGTCATCAACCTCGACCTCTTCGATGACCAGGCGATCTTTGAGGATGTCATCCAACGACGCCTCGACGTCGTCGGGGTCTTGTTCGTCATCGTCGTCTTCCTCCTCTTCACCCACCTTGGCCGGCTCTTCGTCGACCGGATCGAGGGGTACTTCGAGCTCGATGCCAGCAACGTCATCTTCGTCAGTGAGGGAGTCATCGTCGAGGTCGTCCTCTACAAGATCTTCATCGTCGAGGTCACCTTCCAGATCCGCGTCATCATCGAGATCGGGAAATTCAATGTCGTCGGCGTCTTCGGCCAAATCGTCGCTGAGGTCCTCAGCCAGCTCCTCGATTGGTTCCTCGAGGTCTTCTGGTTCGAGGTCTTCGGAGTCGTTATCCACTCGCTACCTGTCCTATCTGTCCGTCGCGGAGGCGGCAGCATACCTGTGGCTGTCACCAATGCAGACCGCCATGAGCGGCTCATCACCGCCGCCCCTACCCCACCCCGTTCAGTCCCACACCCTCATATTTCAGCAAGTGAAAGGTGTCACCAAGACGGTTCCACCACCCGCGCGGTGGAATGCCCTGATCCCAGTTTGAGCACCTCGATCGCCTGCGGCAACTGCTCCTTGACCTCGGGAGCGTGGGTCACCACCAGGATTTGGCGAAAACGTCCACCGAGGCGGGTGAGGGCCGTGAGCATGCGGTCTTTGCGGTCGGCGTCGAGTGAGGCCAGCGCTTCGTCGAGCACCAATAGTCCGATCTGACCACCAGCCTGGAAACGGACCTGCTCACTGATGGCCACACGCAGCGCCAAGTTGGCCAGATCAATTTCAGAGCCTGAAAACCGGTTGGTGGGGTACGACGTGCCTCGGTCCATGATGCGCAACTCATACGTGTCAGCGTCCACGGTGAGGCCGTCGTAATCGTTTCCGGTGAGCTCATTGAACAGTTCACCGGCCTGGATGGACAACCTGGGACCGATGAGACCCACCAGAACTTGGCGAAACCCCTGCAACAGGTCGGCAGTGCGCGACAGATGGCGGGCATCGTCGGCCACCGCTCCCACCCCGGCGTGTTGTTGTCTGGCATCCATCACCTGATCATGAATCGCAGCCGACGATGCGGTGGCCCCGGCCAGCGCGAGATCAGCTGTTACCGCAGTCGCTCGGGACGTTTGCGCCAGGGAAACGTGTCCACGTTGACGCTCCAACAGTTCCTCGTATGCACTAGGAACAAAGGCAATACTGGATAGTTGAGAAAGTAGTTGCTGGCGTTCGGCCTCGGCCATCGCAACCACCTTTTCTTCCTCATGGCGGCGTTCACGAAGCGACTGCTCAGCCTCCAACCGGCCCAACAGTCTGGCCACCTCGGTGGCTGCGGACCGTGCCGCAGGCAGAGCAACTTGGAGCTCCACCCGAAACTGATCCGTGGGTGGTCCGCCAAGCGCCGCAGCGGCATCTTGTAGCCCATGTTCGGCGGCGTGGCGATGCGCTACGGCAGTTGCCGTGCGGCGGGCCGACTCGAGGGCTTGACGTTGGCGAGCCTCCAGGGCAGTGAGGTGACGCTGGGCATCATCGACCCGTCGCATCGCCATCGGCAGGCGCATAGCCACTTCCGACACTGCCTGTTGAGCGGCCACCACCTCTTGCTGGCGGTGCTGATGCACGGTGACGAAACCCTCCCCCAGTGCTTGGCCGCACAGCGGACACTCGGACCCATCGCCCAAGGTGGCGGTGTGATCCAGTGTCTGTTGGGCCACGTCAAGGTTGGCGTGGGCACGAGCACCGTCGGCCTTGAGCAGAGCCACTGCGGTGACCGCTTCGGAGGCATCAGTACGGGACTCAGTGATGAGATTCTCGGGAGGAGCCTCCTCCACCGCTACCAGTGATTGCGACGCCAGTTCGTTGAACGCCTTGTCATATGCGCGCAGATGAACAAGCTGCTCTTCGAGAGCTGCCAGCGACGCAGCCTGCTGCTGTACTTCAACCATCCGGGCACGATCGACCACGAGTTGTTGCAGCTCGAGGTTGATCCGAGCCACCTCTGCTGCGGCGCGATCACGCCGATCGCGCACCGCCGCTCCTTGTTGTCGTATGAGTTGGTGCTGAACGCGAGCCTCCTCCAGGGCCGCCACGGCGGCATTCACCGTGTCTAACGCGGCGTCTGCGGCCACCCAGTGTTTCGTGACTTGTTCGGCGTTGAGCTCAGCGTGGTGTTGAACACCGTTGGCATCGCTCAATCGTTGTTCGAGACGGCCCAGCTCGGGCAGCATCGACACCAACCGCTGGTGATCGCCTTGTCGCTGTCGGGCATCGGATCGAGCTGCATCGCGCGCTTTCTCCAGTGGAGTGATACCCAACAATTGCAAGACGAGTTGGCGACGGCGTTCCGGTGACTGATCGCTGAATGCGGCCAACTGCTTCTGCTCGGCAAACACCGATGCCCGAAATGCACTGTGGTCCATGCCCAACAGCGAATGAACGAACTTCTCCACCTCCGTGGGTCCGTCGGCGGCCACCTGATCACCAATCCACAACCGTGCTTTGACGGTGGCGTTCTGCCCCGTGATGGATCGCCGGGTTCGGTAGTAATGGTCGTCGTGTTCGAACAACAATTCAGCACTGCATTCACCCGAGGAATCGGCGCTACGGATTTCCCCCTTCTGCGTGCGGGCCTTGCCGTAGAGAACCCACAAGATGCTCTCCAACAGCGTTGATTTGCCTGCGCCATTGGGTCCGTAGATGCCGATGACACCTGGTGGAAATTCGAGATCCAACGATTCGAAGACACGGTAGTTGCGTAACTGCAACGACACGATGAGCACGCCCTGGTCTCCTCAGTCCGAGCCGGCGGTGTCAAAGGCCGCCTCGATGGCATGATCTAGATACTCCTGACCGGTGCGAACTATGCGCTGCGGGTCCAATGTGTCGAGCTGTTGTTCCGCCACATACGCCTGCCAACGCTGGCCAAGGCTTCCGATCTCTGGCAGGTCCTCCACCGTATGCGAGGTGGTGTCGAAGGCGGGCTGCAATCGCCAGTGCAACAACGACGCGCCAGCTTCGCCGATGGCACCGAGATCAAGCAGCCGGTACACCTCTGGGGCAATGCCATCAAGGGTCAATCGGGCGATGTCACCGGCTGGTAGAGCACCGAGTGTCTTGGCAATATCACCTTGGATTTCTGCCGGACCTCTGCCCCACCCACTGATCTGATCTGGCGTATGCAGCGTCCGCTGGCCCGAAAGACCCACCAACTTGGCCT
>JAYVGK010000019.1:0-3407 GCA_043772215.1 Acidimicrobiales bacterium
ACCAGCGTGCCTACGTGCTGCGCCCGCTAAAGGGGGTGGGGGCAAAGGGGGTCAGCCGTGGATCTTGTGCCAGACGGCGTCGGCGACCGTGTCGGGTAACCACGGCAAGGCCCGCAGGGTGTCGACTGACGCCGCCTTCACTGCCGCTACGCCGCCCAACTCCAAGGTGAGGCGCTTGCGCCGGGTATCGCCAAGGCCGGGGATGTCATCCAACACGCTCTTGGTCATGCGTTTGGCGCGCAACTCGCGGTGATACGTGATGGCGAAGCGGTGCGCTTCATCACGCAGGCGCTGGAGCAGATACAACGCCTCGGACTGACGAGGGATGCGGATGGGCTCGGCCTGGCCGGGAACGAACACCTCCTCGAACTGCTTGGCCAACGAGCACACTGCGATCTCCTCTTCCAACCCCAACTCTTCCAACACCTTCACCACCGCCGACAATTGTCCTTTGCCACCGTCGATGACCAACAGGTTGGGTGGGTAACGGAACTTGGTGCGTTGCTCCACCGGCTGATCGCGCTCTCGTAAGTACGCTTGCAGTCGCCGGGTGAGTACTTCTTCCATGGCGGCAAAGTCGTCATTGCCCAACCCCTGGCGTACTTTGAACCGGCGGTACTCTCGCTTGTTGGGTAGCCCGTCCTCGAACACCACCATGGAGCTCACATAGTCGCTGCCCTGGATGTGGGAGTTGTCGTAACACTCGATACGCAGTGGAGCTTCCACCAAGCCAAGGTGATCCATGAGCTCGTTGAGGGCCCGAGCCCGGGCATTGTGATCAGCGGAGCGACGCATGCGATGACGGGTGAACTCCTCCTTCGCGTTGTTGGTGACCGTCTCCTGCAGCGACCGACGGTCGCCTCGCTGCGGTACTCGCACCACTACCCGCAGCAGCGGCCGGCCCGGTTGCGGCGGCAACGACGCCGTACGTCGCTGGGCCAAGAACTCCTCGTATACCTCGGGGTTGTGCGGCATGTGAGGCACCAGCACCTCCTTGGGATACCCCGCCACTGGTTCGTCGTAGTACAGCTCCTCGAGGATCTGACCAATGAGTTCGCTTTGGGTGAGCTCCTCCACCTTGTCCACGATGAACCCCTTGCGACCAACCACCCTGCCACGGCGTACGTAGAAGATCTGTACCGCTGCTTCGAGCTCGTCCTCCACCATGCCAATGACGTCGATGTCGTCAGTGTTCTCCCCCACCATCTGCTGCTTCTCGATGGCCTTACGCACACTGACGAGTCGGTCACGAAGGCGAGCGGCCCGTTCGAACTCCTGAGCATCGGAAGCCTCTGACATCTGCGTCTGAAGCCGCTTCATGAGCGGATCGGTTTCACCCTCCAGAAAATCGATGAGCTCTCGAACCAATCCATCGTATGTGGGCTTATCAATGGCCCCAACGCACGGTCCGGAGCACTTCTCGATATGAAACAGTAGACACGGTTTGCCGAGTTTGGAGTGGGTGTTGAACTTGTTGTCCGAACACGTACGCACCGGAAACGAGCGCAGCAAGAGATCGAGCGTTTCTCGGATGGCGTACGCATTGCCGTATGGGCCGAAATACCGCGATCCCTTGTCCTTGGCTCCCCGTCGCACCATGGGTCTTGGCCATTCATCGGCCATGGTGATGGCCAAGAACGGGTAACTCTTGTCATCGCGCAGGCGAATGTTGAACCGAGGCCGGAATTGCTTGATGAGGCTGTACTCCAGCATGAGCGCCTCGACCTCGGTACGTACCGTGATCCACTCCACCGTGTCGGCCGAGGCCACCATCGACGCCGTCTTAGGATGCAGCAAATTGGGGTTACCGAAGTAGCTGTTGAGCCGACTCCGCAGGTTCTTGGCCTTACCCACATAGATGACGCGACCCTCAGCGTCCTTGAACTGATACGAGCCCGGGTCTTCCGGGATGGTGCCCGCCGGTGGCCGTACGACCATGGCGGCTACGCCACCAAAAGGGTGGTGGAAAACGTGCCGTTGTCCTCCAGCCGCAAAATACGCGCTCCCGTAGGTGCGTCGGCGCCCACCGTGAACTCGTCACCGTGATGGGCTATGGCCATGATGGTGGACGGGCAACCCAAGAGCGCCAGACCCCCGGGCCCATCGAACTCGAACGCTTCATGCAGATGCCCACTGATGAGCGCACGTACATGAGGACGAGTGGCCAATGCCGCCAGCAGCGCAGGTCCATCATCGAGTTGAAAGTACGGGCCTGTACTGCTGGACACCGGGGGGTGGTGAATGGCCAAGATGGTGGATCGATTGTCCAGCGAATCCAGCAACTCGGCGGCCACCGCTACATCAACGGTGCCGTGGATCTGCATGGGTCGCGACGAATCAAGCGTCACCACCCGCCACGCCCCAAGTTCGCAGTACACCGAATCGCCGAACACCGCCGCCACCTCCACCGGATCATCGTGGTTGCCCGGCAATGCGAGAACCGGGGCGTCGATGACTGACAACGCAGACGCCAGCCGTGCGTAGCCGCGGGGGGAAGCGTCGTCAGTGTTGTCACCGGTGAGCACCACCAGGTCCGGCACCTCACCAAGGGCGCCCCATGCCGTCAACACAGTGCCGAGACGAACTTCGGGGTCGAATCCGCTGACCAACCCGCCGGACTTTGCGGTGAAATGCATGTCGCTGAGTTGCAACACGGTGACGGTCATACCGACACCTTCTTTTTTCTCACCGAGGGACGGGCCGACCCCCGCACTGACCCTTCCCCCGGAGCCAAGCCCACCAACAACGGCTTGAGGAACTTGCCGGTATAACTGGTGGGGTGGACCGCCACCTGCTCGGGCGTGCCCTCGCATACCACCAGTCCGCCACCGGAACCACCCTCTGGACCAAGGTCGATGACCCAGTCTGCCGTTTTCACGACATCGAGGTTGTGTTCGATGACGATGACCGTGTTGCCTTGATCTACGAGACGCGACAACACGATGAGCAGTCGGCGGATGTCTTCGAAATGCAAACCCGTGGTGGGCTCATCGAGCACGTATACGGTGCGACCGGTGGACCGCTTCGACAACTCGGCCGATAATTTTACCCGCTGCGCTTCGCCTCCCGACAACGTGGTGGCGGCCTGACCCAACCGCACATAGCCGAGTCCAACATCCACCAAGGTGTTCATATGGCGGGCAATGGATGGCTGGTTCTCGAAGAACACAGCTGCTTCGTCGATGGGTAGATCGAGCACCTCGGCAATGGACTTGCCCTTGAACGTGACGTCGAGCGTGTCGCGGTTGTACCGGGCGCCCTTGCACACCTCGCACGGCACGTATACGTCCGGCAGGAAGTTCATCTCAATCTTGATGGTGCCGTCGCCACTGCATGCCTCGCACCGGCCACCCTTGACATTGAAGCTGAACCGACCCTGTTGATACCCACGGACCTTGGCCTCGTTG
>JAYVGK010000020.1:0-9228 GCA_043772215.1 Acidimicrobiales bacterium
TCTTCGTCGGTGGAGCGCTTCATCGAAGAGGCGGCTTTGGATCCGCAAGTGCTCGCCATCAAGTTGACGCTCTACCGCACGTCAGGGGACGGACAGATCGTGGATTCACTCATCCGCGCTGTCTCGGGCGGCAAACAGGTCGCCGTGCTCGTCGAAGTCACCGCTCGCTTCGACGAGTTGGCCAACATCGCCTGGGCTCGCAAGCTGGAAGAGGCCGGCGTCCACGTGGTGTACGGGGTGGTTGGGTTCAAAACCCATACCAAGGTCACAATGGTGGTACGCGGCGAGGCGGATGGACTGCGGCGCTACTGCCATGTGGCCACCGGTAACTACAACGCCACCACCGCCCGCATCTATGAAGACATCAGCATCTTTTCCTGCGATCCGGCATTGGGTGATGACCTTGCCAAACTGTTCAACAACCTCACCGGATATGGGACGCCGTCACATTATCAACGACTCCTGGTGGCACCATCACGATTGCGTCCCCGGATGCTCGAGCTCATCGCCCAAGAGGGTCCAACCGACAGCCGTGGTCCGGGCCGGATTGTGATGAAGATGAACTCCCTGGTGGATCCGGAGATGATAAGCGCGCTGTATGACGTATCGCAGCGTGGCGTTTCGGTGGACCTCATCATCCGGGGGATCTGCTGCCTCAGGCCGGGAGTGCCCGGGTTGTCGGACAACATCCGAGTGCGGTCCATAGTCGGACGCTATTTGGAGCATTCCCGGATCTACCATTTTGCCAACGGCAACGGAAGCGCTCGGCCATTGTGGCTCCTCGGATCGGCCGACCTCATGCAGCGTAATTTGGACCATCGCGTGGAAGCGGTGGTGGACGTCACCGACCCTGGTCTCACCGTTCGGCTCAACCAACTCGTGGGGTTGCAATTAGATCAGAATCTGGCGTGCTGGACCCTCAACGGTGATGGCGAGTGGACACGCTCACCAGCGGATCGCAGCGACGCCATCGACCTGCACCGCTCTCTGCAATTGCTGGCCACCGTGCGGTCATCCGTGGAGTCGTAGAACGGGTCGCAGACCGTGCAGCGTGGCTTATCGCAAGGTGCTGACCGACCTCATGGACCACGCTGTGAGCTGACTGCGGCGGTTGCCGCGTCCGGGTGCTGGAATACATCGCCGAGCGCCATACCAAGTGTGGCCGAGTGGGCCCCCGCGTCGGCACTCGGGGGATCGATGCGGGCGGCCACACTCACCTTCAGCCGGGGGTAGTAGTTCACCGCTCCCATCTCGGCCTGATGGCCGATGGCGGTGTAGTTGCGTGCCCCGGTGACCTTGTCCGTCCAACAGGGGCAGATGGGCCAGGTTCCCATGGCCATGTTGTGATCTCGGATGGTGGTGAGCAGGTCCACGCTGGCCGCCGACAGCACATGTCCGGGGAGGAACAGCACCGTGCCCCATCGGGCCAGGTCGCCCACGCTGGAACTGATACTCCCTGACGAAAATCCTACCCATCCCGGGTGATCGGGAACGTCGACGGTGGTGTGAGCCAGTCCTGCCGACGTGATGAGGTCGCGAGCCAGATCGCGGTACGGCCGATGTGTGACGTGCTCCAGCAGTAGACCGAGGTACAGGTAGTTGGTGTTGGCGTAGCTGACTTGTGTTCCGGGAGCGGCGAGAGGAGCTGTACGCATGGACATGGCGACCGCCTCCAACGGACTGAATGCCCGCACGCTGTATCCATCGGCGGCCGTGTAGTTGACCAACCCGGACGCATGCTGCAGCAGCTGGCGTGGAGTAATTCGACGCTGGGTGTTCAGCCCTTCGAGACCCGGGAGGTCAAGCACCGGCTCGTCAAGCGCAATGGTCCCCGCCTCCACCTCACGCAGTACCAGCGCAGCCGTGAACGTCTTGGTGATGCTGGCAATGGCGTACTCATCCGCTAAGCGGAACGGCGCAGGACCTCCCGACGCCACGGCGTAGGTTGCCACGCCAGTGCCGGTTGGATTGTTGACGGATTCACCGCTCCACTCTCTGCCGTCGAACACCACTGACACCGCCACTGCGTTGATGGTGGGACGCGCCGCCAACCATGTGTCGAGGGCTGCCTGCAACTGCGGCCCCCGACCCGTGAAGTCAGCAGCCGCAGGGGGTACGTCGGGGCCATTGGCCACTCTGGGGCGCTCCTCCATGGGCGGCTTGGTACCCGGTGACACGCTCGCAGACGTAGCTGGAGTCTCTCTCGGACCGACAGGGGCAGCACCTGTGACATCGACCCCCGGCGGCGCGCCTGCCGCCGTTTGGGCAGGAGGAGCATCTCCAGCAAACGCATTGTCAGACAGCGCGTCACGATATGAGGGGGGTACCAGCAGCGTAGCGCTGACGCCGTCGACTGCAGCATCGGGGGTAAGCAACCTCGGCACGCTTACTGTCAACACCATCGCCGCCAGAGTGACGAAGATGACCGAGCTGACCAGAGCACTCACTTGAGCCGACCCGCCCGAGCGGTCACGCTGGAGCGTCCGACGCGCTGCCACGTCTTCGATCCACCCCAACACCACCACGGGGACGGCGGTGAGGGTCACCACGGCGGCCATGAGTCCGCCTGCCCATACCGGGCCCGAACCCTTGATGAGAACACGGGCGATGACTATGGCCGCAGGATGCCAGAGGTAGATGGTGAGGGCACGCGAAGAGATCCTCGTCACCGTCTCAGTCACCCTGGGATGGTCGGCGAAGCGACGCAGCGGACGCTGGCATGCACCCAGCCCGGACAACCACGCCAACCCGCACAGCACTATGGCTGGATAGGAAGCATTGATGCCTCCCGCCGGTAGCCCACGGGTGACGGCGAAAACCCAGGTACCGGCGGCCGCCAGAGCGGCGAGGACAAGGAGGTACGGCGCTCGCATACGGCGTCGCTCAAGCCCGCACTGCTTGTAGGCGATCCCAAGTACGGCGAACAACCCGTACGCCACGATGTCTCCGATGATGACGCGACCGTGGCCGGATCCGATGACCGCCAGATGTGCGCCCGGAGCCAGTTCGAGCACCACGATGGCGGCCGCTGACAACGCCAAGGCCATCCGCACTCGGCGGGCCAGCCACACCAGTACCGGGGCCAACAGTAGGAGCCAAAGATATGCGCGCAGATACCACAGGTGATTGGACAGCCACCCGGCATGCCAGGCCGACGAGACAGGATCGCTAAGGGGTACCAGCCACGACATCAGGCCAACCAGTTGGCCACTACTAGTCACCCGATGGCCGGTGATGGTGAGCGCCAGTGCCACGGTGGCCGAGTAGGCCCAGAGGGGTAGCAGCAGGCGACGGGCCCGGCGGCGCACCACCACTATGTGCGCTTTGAGTCCGCGATTGGCGGGCAGCAATGTGCCGGCCACGAAGAACATCACCGGCATGGCGGCGATGCCCATCATCCAGGTGGCGGCAAACGTATGCCACAACACCACCCTGGCCAAGGCCACCGATCGCAACAGATCCAGAACGGGATCACGCCCAGCTCGGAGGGCGATGTGTGGTTCAGTGGCGACAGCGGTTGGTGCAGCCCGGGTGTCGAGCTGCGTTGGCGGTGTCATGCGTGCATACGGATGCCACTCGCAGTGAGCGTCACCGCCCGCTCTGTGTTCTTGGCCTGCACACGCATCCCAATAGTCTGCCCCGTGAGTGACCCCCTTGGACACATCAGGGCTGGCGAAATGCTGTGAGGGTGCTCGGACTCACCCAGCTGTGGCGCCATGCGCGCCACTGTGGCGCCTAGTTGGCGGGTACACGCCACACCCGAGCGCTAGCCGCCACACCCGCGGGCAAGTGTGGACTCACCCCCGGGACTGGCCGTACGTACGGCGATGCGGACAGGATGGGCCGGTGACCGAGCCCGTTGTCCTCATCGATGATCCGCGTCCCTACGTTCGCCGCCTCACTCTGAACCGGCCGGACAAGCGCAATGCGCTGTCACACCAGTTGCGTACTGAGCTCTTCACCGCGATCCGGGCCGCAGACATCGACCCCACCGTTCGTGTACTTATCATCAGGGGTGGCGGTCCGTGCTTCTCCGCCGGGTACGACCTGAAGCAGGATCGCGCCGAGACCCCCCCATGGCAGATCTCCCCCGCCGACGGCGCGTGGGCCCGCCATGTGCTGCATGGCTGGTTCGAGCTCATGGACCTGTCCAAGCCCCTCATAGCCCAGGTACACGGCTGGTGTCTGGCGGGAGGTACAGAGCTGGCCACCGCCTGCGACCTGGTGTACGTGGCCGACGATGCCCAGATCGGCTATCCGCCAGTCCGGTCGATGTCCTCGCCAGACATGGCGTGGCAACCGTGGTTGATGGGAATGCGCCGAGCCATGGAAGCAATGCTCACCGGTGACTCGATGAGTGGAACCGAGGCGGTGGCGTCAGGGTTTGCCAACCGTTCATTTCCGTCCTCCGAGCTCACTGATGCGGTGCTCGACATGGCCGAACGGGTGGCGAAGGTGCCACCCGAATTGCAGGCCATCAACAAGCGCGTGGTGCACCGGGCCATGGAGGCCATGGGGATGCGAGACGGAATGAAGGCCACCGCCGATCTCAATGCCCTTGGCTTCCATCAACGAGCCAGCCGCGACTATTTCGCGCAGCTGTCCAAGGGCGTCACTGCTGCCCTGTCCGAGCGTGACGCGGGCTTCGGTGACTACCGGGAATCGTAAGAAGACCTACAACCCATAGGTCTCCAGCAGCCGTAGCCACACTTCGCTCACCGTGGGAAACGACGGCACCGCATGCCACAGCCGTTCCATGGGGACCTCGCCCACTATGGCGATGGTGGCCGCGTGGAGCATCTCCTGCACCCCCGGTCCGGTGAAGGTGGCGCCCACGATGACACGGCGATCCTCGTCCACCACCAGCATGGACGTACCCCCTCCCCCGGTACCCATGGTGTACGCACCAGCCACCTGACCCGTGCCGTGGCGCACCGCCTTCACCCGGATTCCGCGCTCCAACGCTTGGGCCTCGGTGAGCCCAACCGCAGCAATCTGGGGATCGGTGAACGTGATGCGCGGTACCGCCGAATGGTCCGATGATGCCACCGCCACCTTCCCCAGGATCACGTCACCTGCTATGCGCGCCTGGTACTTGCCCATATGGGTCAACAGTGACCGCCCATTGCAGTCCCCCACCGCGTACAACCAACCCCCGGGCACCCCCGTGGCCCGCAATGAATCATCCACGTCCACGCTGGCCCCCGGCTTCAACCCCACAGCTTCCAACCCGATGTCAGAAGTCGACGGTTTGCGTCCCACCGCCACCAGAATTTCGTCTCCTACCAACTCCGGTCCGTCGGCCAAGGTCACCACCACAGCCCCATGTTCATCACGGCGAGCCGCGGTCATGGCCACTCCCGTGATGACCGTGATGCCTTCCGCCTCGAGTGCAGTACGCAGTTCGTCGGCCGCAAACGGCTCCTCTCGCCCCACCAATCGGGCGCCACCCTCGATGATGGTGACCGAAGTGCTCCCCAACCGGGAACAGGCCTGGGCCATCTCCACCCCAATGGAACCGCCGCCGAGCACCAACAACCTCGATGGCACCACCGATGCGCCGGTGACGCTTCGGTTGTCCCACGGTCGAAGCTCACGCAACCCAGGTATGGGCGGAATCACTGCACCGGTGCCGGTGGCCAGCACCACGGCCTTCTGGGCAACCAAGTTGGTGACCTCGCCAGAGGAACTGGTCACCTCCAGTCGGCGCTCCCCGGTGAGCCTGGCGGTTCCGCGCAGCAGGGTTATGCCCTTCTCCTGTAGCCACGGCAGTTGGCCCTTGTCGTCCCAGTTCTCCACCGCCTCGTTTCGTTTGGCCAAGACCTTGGCAATGTCCAGTTGGCCGGTGATGGCCTCTGCGGCGCCAGGCACACGCCGGGCTGCGGCCAGCACTTCACCGGGGCGCAATAGCACCTTGCTCGGCATGCAGCCCCAGTACGTGCACTCGCCACCCACCAGTTCGCGCTCCACGATGGCCACGCTCAGCCCACCGTCCGCGCATCTCCCGGCGGCGTTCTCTCCTGCTGGCCCGGCGCCGACAACGATGACATCGAAGCTGACAGGATCAGAGGTGGTGGTCACGATGGACTGTCTACCCGCACCGCCGTTGTTCTACACGGCAGACTTGGTGACGAACGATGCGCTGACCCAACCGGTCTTCACTCGGGCCGTGCCGACCCCGTCAACGGGCTTGGACACGAACGCGGCCCGCAGCCATTTGCCCGATGATTTCTGAATCCACACCGAGGTGTTGTTGCTGAGGCCACCCACCACTGCGGCCGAGGATTTCGGGCTGACCCGGACGTTAAGTTTGTCACCGGTGGCCACATCCTTGACTCGCCTCGCTACATATCCGGTGGGAAGCACCGAGCAGGCACCGGCCTGGGTGCCATTACGGCGGCCTCGATGCGTGGTGGTGATGTCGGACATCCCGTCATCGCCCGGCTCTTTGGTCACCACCAACGAGACCTTGGCTGTACCGGAGTTGAACACCACCTCATAGCGCGAGTTGGTGGATCCTTTGGACGAGATGATCTTGCGCACTACCGGAGTCGGTTGATCCGCCGAAGAATCAAGGACCCCCTCCGGGCTCACTGCGTACGAGATGAACGGCTCACTGAAATTGCACGAAATCGACGGCACAGAGGACCGGGTAGCCGCGTTTGCTCCGATGGATGGAAGCGCCACCAGCGCTGCCATCAGCACTGCAACCTGAACACCTTGTATGACTCGTCCGCCGATTCGGTCCATACGTAGACCCTTTCACAGTGTGCTGGCGCACCAAACAAATCAGGGGCGTACTGCGTTCGCCCAATCGTCGATGAACGTTGGTTGATCGCAGCCCGGTGATCCCATCATCATTGCTATCGCCATACCCAGAGCGTTGGTCCGCAGGCCGCGGCTGCGCAGATCCAACACGAGTGTGGGGCAACAGAACAGTGCGCAGCGCACCACCCTCTCCCAATTCGTCGGCAACCAATCGCGATGGGCCAGTTCGGCCAGCAGCGGCTTCCATACATATTCCGTTTTCGAGGCGAGGAACGCAGTACGCAACCCGCCCGGCGTCCAGTCCGTGTCGATGTCCAACACACCATTGCGCACCGCTGCAGAAACCTGCCAAGTGGTCTCGGACAGTTCGGCGTCGTAGAGCCAGAACGGGTGGGCCCAGATGTTGTGGAACGTGGCTTTCACCTGCGCCAGCAATGCGGGGAGATGCTCGCCCGCAAAGGCGGGGTCGAACAATCGCAATCCGTTGGGCGTCATCCACACGTTGGCATTGTGATCATCGCCATGAGCGGTGACCAATCCATGGGTAGCCAGCGCGAGCGGGTCGAGCACGGTGCGACTCTCATCGAACAGTTGGGCGAACGAGTGACTCAGCAGCACGCCGTTGATACGCCACTGCATTCCCGCCAGTTCATCCCAATCCAGCACCACCGAATCGGGGAACACGAACTGCGCCCCCTCATAGAAGTGCGCTGCTCGGCCACCGAGGCGGGTTGGCAACTCGGGGTCCACCAGCCGATGATGAAAGAGTTGGTGAATGGGCTCACGCTCAGATTCACCAGGCGGCGCTGCGTGTAGCGACGCAATCATCTGCGTGCCTATGAGTTTGTCCAGTACCTCCTGAGCACTTACCAACGTCTCGTGGGATTCTCCCGGATTGACTTCAGCGTGTCGGGCGGCGTCGGCCAGGCGTTCGTGGTGTTGAAATCGGTACAGCAAGAACTGGCGGCCCGGGGTGGTGCTGGCAAACCACGGGCGTTCCACCGGCCATCCGCCCCGATGCAACAACTCCGCCCGGTAGTACTCCTGCACCGTGCGCTCCTCCCCTTCCTCCACATGCAACTTGAAGAACGAAGTGGTGCCATCAGCCTGGGTCACGATGCCATTCAACGAATTGAGGCTGTACCGGTCGTTGTTCAGCGCCACCGACGCCGAGCCCAGAGAAGGAAGCTCCTCTATCATCAGCGCGCTGAGTATGGCACCTGCACCCTGAGAATCGCCAGCTCGGGCCAGGGCGAGTGCGGCACTCACTGGTGATGGCTCCATCAGTGCTCCACGGTGTTCATCACCGCCATGGCCTCGTCCCGAATGGAAGCCAGTACCCGCTGACGCAACTCCCGGAACTCCGCCGACGAAGCCATATCTGGGGTGCGAGGTCGGGGAAGACCCACCTGAATCTCTTCTTTGATCCGTCCCGGGCGGTTGGTCATCACCAATACACGGTCGGAGACAAACACTGCTTCGTCGATATCGTGGGTGATGAAGAGCACGGTGAGGCGATGCTCTTCCCAGATGGTGGTGAGCAGTTCCTGCATCAACGTCCGGGTGAGCGCATCGAGGGCGCCGAACGGCTCGTCCATCAGCAACACGCCGGGCCGATAGGCCAACGACCGGGCGATGGCCACCCGCTGCTTCATTCCGCCAGACAACTCGTTGGGATAGCGGTCAGCGAACTCTGCCAGCCCCACCAGCCGCAACTCGTCCATGGCACGGGCTCGGCGTTCGGTGCGGGAGAGCGGCTCCTGACTCAACCCGAACTCCACATTGCCCAACGCCGTGAGCCACGGAAACAGGGTGTAGGTCTGGAACACCACTCCACGGTCGCGCCCGGGCCCCGTCACTTCAACACCATTCATGGTGACGGTGCCGCTGCTGGGCTGGATAAGGCCGGCCACGATGGACAGCAGTGTTGACTTGCCGCACCCGCTGGCCCCCACCACCGACACGAACTCCCGATCAGCCAGGCTGAGATCCACCCCGCCCAACGCTTGGACTTCACCCCTCCGACCGGAGAACACTTTGGTAAGTGCTTTTATCTGAATGGCACTCATGGTTCAATCACCGGGACAGTTGCTCGTGCTGGAACAGTCGACGGCCCAGCATCCGCAACACCTGATCGGTGACCAAGCCCACCACGCCGAGCACCAGCAGATAGCCCAGGATCTTGTCGTAGGCGTTGAACTTGCGGCCGAGGTCGATGGCATATCCCAAGCCATGTTTGGGGTTCACCTGCTCGGCCAACACCACCCATGTCCAGGCCCAGCCCAACGCCAATCGGTGCGAATCCCACAATTTGGGCGCGGCGGCGCGCAGCACGATCCGGCGCAAGATTGCAGCATCGGACAACCCCATGGTACGTCCCGCATCCACCAATTCATTGGGTACCCGTTTGGCATCATCGGCCACCATGAGCACCAATTGCCAGAACGTACCCATCCAGAT
>JAYVGK010000021.1:0-2097 GCA_043772215.1 Acidimicrobiales bacterium
GAAGAGGGTATCAAGGGCGACATCTATCTTTTCAAGAACAACACTGATTCGGCTGGTAACAGCTACGGCTGCCACGAGAACTACCTCACCAGTCGTCGCGATGAACTCAGTCACTACACCGAGGTGCTCATTCCGTTTCTGGTCAGCCGGTCCATCTACGCCGGGGCGGGCAAGGTGCTCCAAACCGCTCGCGGGGCCGTGTACTGCATCACTCAGCGCGCAGAGCACATTTGGGAAGGTGTCAGCTCCGCCACCACTCGCAGCCGACCCATCATCAATACCCGTGACGAGCCCCATGCCGACGCCGAGCGCTACCGCCGACTCCACGTCATCGTGGGTGACTCCAACATGAGCGAGTACACCACGTTCCTGAAGGTGGGGGTGGTGTCCATCATGCTGCGGATGCTCGAAGACCAGAGTGTGGTGCTGCGCGATTTGACACTGGAGAACCCCATTCGGGCCATCCGCGAAATCAGCCACGACGTCACCTGTCGGCGCCGAGTGAAATTGGCCAACGGGAGAGAGGCCAGTGCTTGGGACATCCAGAGCGAGTACCTCATCAGAGCCCAGCGATATGCCGCCCTGAAGGGGTTCAGCCCCATGGAGATGCAGGCCCTCGCAATGTGGGAGCACGTCATGACGGGCATCGAGCGTGATCCACTGAGCCTGGACCGTGAGTGTGACTGGGTTATCAAACACCGTCTCATCGAGGCATACCGGGCCAAGCACGATCTGGCGCTGTCGCACCCGCGCGTAGCGCTCATGGATTTGCAGTATCACGATGTGAATCGCAAGCGGGGTCTGTTCTACAAGCTGCAAGATCGAAACATGGTGGAACGTATGTGCACAGATGAAGCTGTGGACGAGGCGATCGATACTCCCCCGCAAACCACCCGCGCCCGTTTGCGGGGCGAGTTCATCAAGAAGGCCAAAGAGAAGAAGCGCGACTTCACGGTGGATTGGGTACATCTGAAACTCAACGATCAGGCGCAACGAACGGTGTTGTGCAAGGACCCGTTCAAGGCGCGCGACGAACGGGTTGAAAAGCTAATTGCGTCGCTGTAGCCCATGACGACGTTCCTCACACTGGCGGTGAACGAGGTGCTGTCCGAGCGGCCGGGCTTGCAACGGGTCCAACTCGATGATGGTGCGCGCGCGTACAATCTCACCCAACTCACAGGTATGATCAGCGTCGGCGATGAAGTGGTGGTCAACACCACGGCCGTCGGGTTGGGCCTCGGTACCGGTGGATGGCATGTGGTGCATTGGAACCTGGCCAACCGGGCGCTGCACCTCCCCGGACCTGGTCACATCATGAAACTGCGTTACACGTCGTTGCAGGCCAACATTGGTGCCGCCGAAGAACTCCACTCGGGTCTTTCTACTGAGCTGGATGGCATCCCGGTGGTGGTGTGCGCACTCCATTCCCAGATTGGGGTGGTGGCAGCAGCATTTGCCGATGCCGTCCCGGGGCGGAGGTTGGTGTACGTGATGACCGACGGAGCGGCCCTGCCGCTGGCCATCAGCGACCTCGTACATGATCTGCGCGCTGAGGAGTTGGTGTGCGCCAGCGTCACGGCGGGCCACTCGTTCGGCGGAGATCTGGAAGCAATCACGATCCCCAGTGCTCTGGCTATCGCCCGTCACGTGCTGCACGCCGACGCCATCGTAGTGGCCATGGGTCCTGGCGCAGTTGGGACCGGGTCAGCCCTGGGCACCACGGCACTGGAAGTGGGCCCCGTCTTGGACGCGGTAGACGCCATGGGCGGCACTGCCGTGCTGTGCGTGCGGGCCTCCAGCAGTGATGCCCGACCTCGCCATCTCGGGGTCAGCCATCACACCCATACTGCAATCACCCGGTTCTCCCACTGTCCCTTCGTGATGGCCATTCCAACCGATGACGTCAGCTTGGCGGGGCTCAGTGACATCCAAGATGGGTCGTTCGCCGAAGTGGTGGCGGTCGACGTCGGCGACGTGGCGGCACTGCTCGCTCGACACCACCTGACCATCACCACCATGGGGCGTAGTCCACAACAGGACCCATTGTTCTTCCGCTTCGCCGCCGCTGCCGGCATCGTCGCAGCCCATAGGGTGGGA
>JAYVGK010000022.1:0-1766 GCA_043772215.1 Acidimicrobiales bacterium
GATGCCACCATCGCTGATCTGCGTCACGACCCCAGTGTGGGGGGCACCATCGTGACCTTCCACGATGTGACCGAACGACGCTCCCTCGAACAGCGCCTCCACCACGCCGAATACCGCGACGAACTCACCGGCGTGGCGAACCGCAAGATGCTGCGGCTGTTGATCGACGATGCCTTGGCCCAACCACAACACATTGCCGTTCTGCTGCTCGACATAGACGGCTTTGGTGATCTCAATGACGTACACGGCACAGCCGTTTGTGATGCTGTGTTGGTGCAGATAGCGACACGATTGGCCGAGTCGCTGCGCGCCGGTGACTATCTGGCCCGGATAGGCAGCGACGAGTTTGCCGTGGTGATCACCAAACTCGACCCGGACGATCCGGCACGCGACGCCGAAGAAGTGGCCGACCGGATGGAACGGGCTTTGCGCCCGCCCATTTCCGTGGGAGCCACGACGCTCTCGCCCCAGGTGACATTCGGGATTGCCACGCACCTCGAGGGGGACAAGGCCACCCCTGACACGCTGCTAGCGGCCGCATCGGTGAACCTTCGCCAATCACGAGTAGATGTGGAGTGGCACCCCGTAGGTGACGCAATAAGGTGACGTAACGCTGATGGGAGCGACCGAGTTCAGCGTGGTTTTGTTCAGCATGGTTTTGTTCCGCTTGGTGAGAATCTGCTCTGTAAGGTTTCAGCATGACAGAGCGCTTGTCGGCCAAAGCGGCTCGGCGCATTGCGCTCTGCGCACAGGGGTTCGCAGACCGGCGGCCCACCGGTGTTATCGACCGTCGACACGGTCGTCGAGTCGTGGACCGGGTGGGCCTCATTCAGGTGGACTCGGTGAACGTGTTGGCCCGGAGCCAGGAGTTGCCCATGTTCGCTCGCCTGGGTCCTCATCGCCGCGATCTGATCCCCATGATGATCGCCTCCAACGAACTGTTCGAATATTGGGGGCATGAGGCATCCCTGCTCCCGGTTGCTCATCAGCCATTGCTGCGTTGGCGAATGACCCAGGCCACCAACGGTGAAGCGGGCTGGGGCGGGTTGTTGAAGCTGGCCCGAGAACAGCCCGGGTATTTGGAGGCAGTGTTCGACGAGGTACGTGAGCGAGGCCCCATCACGGCCAGCGAATTGAGCGACCCGGGGTCCAAGAACGGACCGTGGTGGGGACGCTCGTACGGCAAGAACGCATTGGAATACCTGTTCTGGTGTGGTCGCGTCACTGGTCGCCGCCGAAGCAATTTCGAACGCGAGTACGACCTCCCGGAGCGAGTGTTGCCGGCGGCGGTCATCAACGCTCCCACGCCATCCATGCACGATGCGCAACGACAATTGCTGATGATTGCGGCGCGCTCCCATGGAGTGGCCACGGCCAGTGAACTAGCCGACTATCACCGACTACGAACCGTTCGACCACTCATTGAGTCACTGGTGGAGGATGGACTGTTGGTGAAGGTTGATGTTGACGGGTGGAAACAACCGGCGTATCTGCATCCATCAGCATCAATGCCACGTCGCGTTTCGGCCCGGGCGTTGCTGTCGCCATTCGACTCACTGGTATGGGAACGTACGCGCACAGAGCAGTTGTTCGGTATGCGTTATCGCATCGAGATCTATGTTCCCGAACCGAAGCGGGTGCACGGCTACTACGTATTGCCGTTCTTGCTGGGCGAACAGTTGGTGGCTCGAGTAGATCTTAAATCCGACCGCAAGCAAGGATCATTGGTAGTGCAGGCCGCATGGGGTGAGCCCGGTATCCATGAA
>JAYVGK010000023.1:0-1987 GCA_043772215.1 Acidimicrobiales bacterium
GCAACGATCCCGGAATGGGCGTCATCCGCCATGTCGATGCTGGGTACGAGCGGGCCGAAGAAGTGGCGGCCGAGCGCAATGTTCGCATACCGATGCGGGAGGGCTGATAGCTCGTGACGATTCGAACCATCGCCACCGTCGGTCATCCGGTATTGCGTCAACCCACCCGGGTGTTGACGGCAGATGAGTTGGCATCGCCGGAAGTCCAGCGGCTCATCGATGACCTCGTAGACACCATGCGCGAGGCCAACGGGGCCGGCATTGCTGCCAATCAAGTGCACGAGTCGGTACGCATCACCGTCATCGAGGTCAACCACAATCCTAGGTACCCCTACAAACCGCCGATTCCACTGACGGTGGTGGTGAACCCCGTGATCGAGATGCTCGACGATGAACTGGTGGAGATCAACGAGGGGTGCCTGTCAGTGCCCAATCTGCGCGGCAATGTGATGCGCAATGTGAACATACGCGTGCAGTATCTGGATCGCCATGGGGTGGCCCACGATGAGGTGAAGCGGGGTCTTACCGCTGGTACGTTCCAACACGAGTGTGACCATTTGGACGGCAAGTTGTTCCTGGATCGGGTCCACGACACCACCAGTCTCACCACCTGGGAGCAATTCGAGCGGTGGCATCGGGCGGCGTTCATCGAGCGCATCACTGCGTTCGTGGAGCGTGTGGGTTCGTGAGCATGCAGGTGTGGTGCGAGTGGGCGTGGCTGGGTGGGTCCATGGCCACGTCGGGGGTGCTGCTACACCTCGAGGGCGATCGCATCACGTCGGTACGCACTGGGGTTGCGGTTCCACCCGCTGGGAGTGAGGTGCTTGCGGGGCTCACCTTGCCAGGTATCGCCAATGCGCATTCGCATTCCTTCCATCGTGTGTTGCGAGGACGAACTCAAGCCGGAGAGGGGTCATTTTGGACCTGGCGGGAGCAGATGTATGCGGCCGCCGACCGGCTCACGCCAGCGCGGTATCACCAGTTGGCCATTGCCGTCTTTGCGGAGATGCTGGTGGCTGGATACACCACGGTTGGTGAGTTTCACTACGTACACCATCAGCTCGATGGGTCTCCGTATGCGCAGGCGCATGAGATGGAGTTGGCCCTCATTGATGCAGCCCAGGTGGCTGGTATCAGGCTCACCTTGTTGGACACGTGTTATCTGCACGGTGGCATCGGCCAACCGCTGGAAGCATCGCAATTGCGGTTCAGCGATGGTTCGGTGGAAACGTGGGTGGACCGGGTCTCGGCCTTGTTGGACGTTGTAGGAGGCCGTCCGTTGGTGCGCGTGGGAGCAGCCATCCATTCCGTTCGGGCCGTGTCTCCGGACGAAGCTTCGGTGGTGGCGGCGTGGGCATCGCAACGGCGGGTTCCGCTGCACGCCCACGTCAGTGAGCAGCCGTTGGAAAACGAGCAGTGCGTGGCTGCATACGGGGCCACTCCCACATCGGTGTTGGAGGCGGCAGGGGCGTTGCGCAGTGCCGGTGGGTGCTGTGCGGTGCACGCAACTCATCTCTCTGATGATGATGTGCGCGCATATGGATTGGCCTCGACGTTTGTGTGCTTCTGTCCCACCACCGAACGCGACTTGGCCGACGGTATCGGGCCTTCAGTGGCGCTCCGAGACGCGGGGGCGCGCCTCTGTGTCGGGTCGGATTCTCATGCCGTACTGGATCCGTTCGAGGAGTTGCGGGCGGTGGAACTCAATGAGCGTTTGTCCAGTGGAGCGCGAGCAAATCATGGAGCGACGCAGCTGTTCACGGCCGGCGCAGTCAATGGAATGGCGGCTCTTGGATGGCCCGATGGTGGCTTGTTGGTCGGGGGAGCATTGGCGGACTTGGTGTGTCTGCGACTCGATGGCGCTCAGTTGGCTGGCGTCGCCCCAGCCCACATGGTGGAGTCGGTGCTGTACGCCGGAGGTCCACGAGATGTGTACTCGGTGATGGTGGGCGGACGTTTCGTGGTGCGCCACGGCGTGCATCAGTCG
>JAYVGK010000024.1:0-4225 GCA_043772215.1 Acidimicrobiales bacterium
GCCATCGACGTAGCGATTGGAGCCGCCGATGGCTGGGACCCGCCCACAGCAATCGACCTCTGAAGAGCCTCCATTTCATGATGGTCAACTACGACCTCCAAGCCCGTTCCGGATTGTGGAGTTCGAGCTCAATATTTGTCAAGAACGAACTCACTGACCTGATTGTGTACGAAGGGCCGGAAGCCAATTGGTGCGGGGCTAATGGCGGGTGCGCATTGCGACGTACCGGGCCATCTGCTCCCAAGAAACGGGGACCACTTACCGAGGCCACCGCAACCGGCGATCTCGAAGGGTTGATGGCAGCTGGACTCCTCGAAGCTCATAGGGAAAATCGGTCCCGTTTTCATACAGGTACGAGCTTCCTTCAGGCGATGAGACATATGGTTGGGGCTGATCGAGACGCAAGAGACGACGCCGATCCGTTCGCCTGATGATGGCTGGTGAAAGCTGGTTCCGCAGACTGCCTGGGACCAGCTAATCTCTTCTGGCTGTCCCGTGTTGTTACGGGCCGTTGTCACGGGCACTGCCCACCGAGGAGCTGTACTCCGGATGAATCCCACCGACCAGATCGATCGCGAGCAGCTTCGCTCCGACGTGCCCAAGTTTGGGCCGGGCGACACCGTCAAGGTCCACGTACGGGTGGTGGAAGGCAGCAAAGAGCGGGTGCAGATCTTTCAGGGCCACGTCATCGGCCGGGCTGGCGATGGTATCCGTGAGACGTTCAAGGTCCGCAAGATCAGCTACGGCGTTGGCGTGGAGCGCACGTTCCCGGTCCACTCGCCCACCATTGCCATGATCGAGGTCGTCACCCGTGGTGATGTCCGGCGCGCCAAGCTCTATTACCTTCGTGATCTTCAAGGCAAGGCTGCCAAGATCAAGGAGAAGCGAGACCGAAAGTGACGTCTCCCGAGGATGACGCCGATGTGGTGTCGCCCTCGGATTCTGCTGGAGTGTTACCGGTTCCAGTGGCTGGCCGGCGTACCCGGCCCAGGGTTTGGTGGCGCTCTGTGGTTGAGTACGGCGGCCTCATCATTGCAGCGTTGGTGTTGGCGTCGCTGATCCGGGCGTTCCTGGGCTTGGCGTTCTGGATTCCATCGGAGTCCATGTACCCAACCTTGAAAGTCCACGACCGAGTTGTGGTGTCGCGACTCTCGTATCGGCTACACGACGTCAACCGTGGCGATATCATCGTGTTCGAAAACCCCGGTTATGAAGGGCAACGTCACTACAACTTGCCTGAACAACTCGGCCGCAACGTGCTCGAGGTCATGGGCATCGGCCAACCCAAAGACAAGAATCTTATCAAGCGCGTCATTGGATTGCCTGGCGAAACTCTCGAAGGCAAGAATGGTGCCGTGTTCGTCAACGGCAAGAAGCTCAACGAGCCGTGGCTTCCCAAAGGGGTTGATCAGGGGCCAGGCTTTTCGCCTCACACCATCCCTTCCGGCACGGTTTGGGTGATGGGCGACAATCGGTCCAACTCCAAGGACAGTCGTTTTCTCACGGATCCCCCCGATCGCAAGACGGGAGCGGAAGCCCCCCATCCGTATATTGCCGACAACAAGATCGTGGGGCGTGCGTTTGTACGGATCTGGCCGGTTGGCCGCATCGGTGGGCTCTGACATTGGGTCCGCATTGCGTTCAGATCGTCGTCGTAGGGGCTCATCAGTGGCCATGATGGGGGCAATGATGTGTTCCACGGAACTGAGGCAGGCGTGAGCGCAGAGGATCTCGAGCGCTACGAGGCTGAGGTAGAGCTTCAGTTGTACAAAGAGTACAAGGACGTCGTGTCCATGTTCACCCATGTGGTGGAAACGGAGCGGCGCTTCTACCTGGCCAACGATGTGAAGTTGGAGACTCGCACCCAAGACGGGCGTACCTGGTTTGAATTGGAACTCCGTGATGCCTGGGTATGGGACATGTACCGCCCGGCCCGGTTTGTCCAGCACGTCCGAGTGGTCACATTCAAAGACGTCAACATCGAGGAGTTGGCTCGCCCTGATCGTTGGGATGACGCGGTGAAGGACCTCGAAGCCGTCGAGGCGCCCGTCTCGGACCCTGCGACACCAGACCCTCCCGCACCAGAGTGACCGGTCCCCGCCAGCAGTTGGGTGCGGCGGGCGAGGCCGCAGTGGAGGCGTACTACGTGGCCAAGGGGTTCACCGTGTTGGATCGCAACTGGCGCGATGGTCGACGCGGTGAAATCGATCTCGTACTTGGATGCGCCAACCTCGTGGTGGCCTGTGAGGTGAAGACCCGCAGCGGTACGGCATTCGGCGACGGGGTAGAAGCCATCACCCGTATCAAGCAGGTGAGGATGCGCCAAGTGGCCACCGCGTGGGCCATGGGCCATCGAGACGAGCGCGGATGGGTGGACTTGCGTATAGACGTTGCCGTGGTGAGTTGGCCTCGTGGTGGCGATCCGGCGATCAGCATCATCGAAGGGGCGTGCTGAGCACTACGGGCTCCCTTTCCTGAGTCTTCGCCGACGGAAGCGCACCTCCGAAAACTGGTGAGGTACGCCTTGGTGGCCGATTACACCGCTGCATCGGGCCTCGGCTGGAAACTGGCCACACTGGACACCTGCAAAATCCGACCACGTCTGCGGGCCAGGTGCTCATCCCACGAATCCCCACACCACCAAGGCCAGCACCAGCGCCAACGCCACGGCCACCAACACGTAGTCCGAGGTGCGCCGTTTGTACTGCCGATGCGGGTTGAAACCCATCGTTGATTGTCTCATCGCCGACGTGGGTGTGGATACGGGCGATCTCCCCGTGACGGGGCTGTGACCGGTCAGTCTCCAGCGTTACGGAACAGTGCAGGGAGATCAGCGTCAGAAGTCGCCAGGATGGAGTCCAGCCAGCCGTGGACATGGCGGGCGCCGCCCTCGTTTCGGCCGAAGATGAACTCCTTCTTGGCGCCGGTTTTGACGGTGCGCTGGATCTTCAATCCGGTGGCGTAGTCCTCGTCCCGAACCACGCTGATGAGGAAGTCGATTTGCTTCTGGACCAGTTCAGCCACCTCCGGAGACGGTTCGGACGTGGCCAAGAAGTCGAGATGGCTCACTGATTCGTCGGCGTTGGCCCCGGGGAACAGTCGCGCCACCTGAAACATCTTGAAGTCCCCCACTGCGAACGACGCAATGGATCCGTGGGGGAACACACTCCATACGCCGCCCAAAAGATCCTGTGTCTGCCAGTCCGCCTCCGCCACTCCGGACAATTTGGCCCACTGTTGACGGGGCCCGGTGATGCGCTGGTGTGGACCCACTCGATGGAACACTGCATCCGGAGAGATGGCGGTGCCAAACGTGTTCTTGTGCAGAATGGGTAGGTGGTAAAAGTCCACATACCCATCGAAGCCCACCTTCCAATTCGGTCCATTTAACTGCACCGAGCCAAAATGATGCATCTCCTCGAAATGATGAAATGCCAACAGCTTGTCGTAGCCACACAGGAATGTGTCGATGTCGATGACCGGCTCGGTGGACAGGATGACCCAGACGAGCCCGGCTCGCTCCGCTACCGGCAATGGGGTCAGCCCGTGGCAGGACATGTCGATGTCGCCGAAATCGCTCTGTTTGAAAATGCCTACCAGATCGCCCACCTCATCGTATGTCCACGCATGGTATGGACACGTGAAGCGACGAGCTACCCCCGAACCAGGGTCAACCAGCATGGAACCACGGTGGCTGCACATGTTGACGAACGCTCGTACCGCGCCGTCACCGCCACGGGTGAGCAGCACAGGCATGCCCACCACTTCAATGGCCTTGTACGAATGAGGCTCACGGAGCTCGGCAGTGGTGGCGAGCAACAGTGGCAGCCGCTTGAACACCAGATCCACCTCACGTTGCCAGCGGGCGGGGTCGAAGTAGTTGGACACAGGCATGGTGGAAATACCGTCCATCAACTGATTGGTGCCGGACGCTTCGTAGGCCACGCTGTCGCGAGCCATGCTCACCAATCGTTGCCTGCTGGTCACTGGTTCCGTTTTCATGATTTTCTCCTTAAGCCTCTACGTAGTGGGCCAACAGATCGGGTACTTGCAACGCTTGGGGAATTGACGACCTGCCAATCATCGAATCCAGTGCGGCGTGCACATGCCAGATGCGTCGTTCTTGATAGTTCAGCGCTATGCCGGTATGGGCGGCGGCCTCCACCGAGCGTTGGATGGGTTCCAAATTGGCCATGTCCTCGTCCATCACCACATCGAACCCGGC
>JAYVGK010000025.1:0-16726 GCA_043772215.1 Acidimicrobiales bacterium
TATTGGTATGTGGACACCGCAATGGCCACTCAGAATCTGTTGCTGGCAGTGGTGGACAAAGGCCTCGGTGCGTTGTTCTTCGGTATCTTCGAGCGTGAAGCGGAGTTGCTGGCCGAATTGGCGGTGCCTGCCGGACATCGGGCCATCGGTGCCGTGGCCGTCGGTCACCCAGCATCGCAATCATCGAGGCGGGCTCAAGGGTCGGCCCGCACCCGAGCGCGCCGGCCGCTCGACGACGTCGTCCATCGCAACGGATGGTGACTGTAAAGCGCTACCGCAGCAACACCTTCAGCGCACAGTGATCTGAAGGCATCACCCCGTCGACCGGCGTCATGGCCAGCAATTCAGCCTTGATTGGCGTTCCGCCGCCGTTACCTCGGGGCCACGACACCAACACGTAGTCCAGTCTCCGGTTGGGCCAAGAAGCGTTGACCAGATACGGATTGTCGGCCCGCCAGGTCCAGCCCGGCGATCCATCTCCGGCCAACTCCCATGCGTCGCTGAACACCAGCCCATCCACCGGTGGTGCACACCGACCAGTAAGCGCGCGTAGCTCATCGCTATCAGGCACGGCGTTGAGGTCAGCGCCAATGACAGTGGGGAAACTGGTGTCCGTGGGATTTCGTGTATCGGACACGAATTGGCAGAGAGCGCGTAATTGCGCTTGGCGCGCCAGCGAAGCATCGAAGCGGTGATCAATATGGGTACTGATTATGTGGAGTTCTCCGCGTGGGGAGTCCACCCGGGCCAACACGGCTTGGCGATGTGATGGTCGACCGTTGGGGCGTGGCAGGGGCAGAACTTCCGATGATGTGATGGGCCAGCGTGACAGCACGGCATTGCCGAAGGCCACACCCTGTTGGAAGGCAGTGGTACTGCGGGCGTAGTGCATGCCCAGTGCGGCAGCCAGTTGCGCCGCCTGGTCGGCGCCGTCGGCTGTGGCCCATACTTCCTGTAGGCAAATGAGATCAGCGTCAGCGGTGCGCAGAACATGCTCGATGGCGGCTTGGCGCTGCTCCCACGGACCAAATCGCCACCACAGGTTCCAGGTGACGACCGATACCGGTGTCAGAGACATGCCAATGACCCTACCGGCCGTCACGCTGGGACTGTGCTCCGCCGCTCCGCTTCGGTGCCCGCCCCGCCCCACGACTCCGTACGGTGGCGCTCGGCTTGTCAAAGCCCAGTAGGCCCCAACCAGAGTGAGTCGTGGTCGTCACGGCCCACTACCCTGCTGCCGTGCTCGTAGTGGATGATCTCGGTAAGGACTACGGCGACTTCGTCGCACTGGAAGGGGTCAGCCTGGAGGTGGCGCCCGGGGAACTGATTGCGTTGGTGGGCGCCAATGGCGCAGGTAAGAGCACGCTGCTGCGGTGCTGTAGCGGTCTGCTGGCGCCCACATCGGGGTCGGTGCTGGTGGGTGGCGTGGAGCCGGGGTCCATGGCGGCCCGGGGCGCCACCAGTTTTCTTCCCGACGAGCCGGTGCTGTACGACGATCTCAGTGTCATGGAACACCTGGAGTACGTAGCGCGATTGCACGGCGAAGATGACTGGGAGGAGCGGGCCCAGACCTTGGTTGAGCGTTTGGGAATAGCTCACCGGATGGATGATCTGCCGTCGCGCTTCAGTCGCGGTTTGCGTCAGAAGACGGCCATCGCGGTTGGATTCATCAGGCCCTTTGATCTGCTCTTGGTGGACGAACCGTTCGTAGGACTTGACGCCACCGGCAAAACGGCCTTGGTAGAAATGCTGCACGAGGCATCGCAGCGTGGCGCCGCCGTAGTGGTGTCCACTCACGAGTTGACGTTCGTGGAAGTGGCTGATCGTTGCATTGCGTTGCGTGACGGCACCGTGGTGGCCAATCGGGCCATGACCACTGACGAGGTCCGGAAGTTGGTGTCGTGACTGTCACGGGTCAAGCTTTGGCGCTCAAGGAGATGCGCGCCGCCCGCCGCAAACGGCGTCTCACCGATGTCCATTGGGTGGACGCGCTCTATCGCGTGTACGTCCTGGCCATCGGCGTGGGGGGATTGGTGTGGTACCTGGCCACAGTGTTGGGTGAGCGCACGGTGAACCCGTCGGCTCTAGCCCATGTCCGTACTGGTGGTCCGGCCGCCGTTGGTGCCACCATTGCGGCGCTGTTGGTATTGGCGTTGCGGTCCGGACAGCGAGGCGGACCGGTGGCACTGGAGATGGCTGATGTGCAGTACCTGTTGGGGGCCCCCATTGCACCCGCCATGGTGCTGCGGCGACCGTTCGTGAATGTGCTGCGACGGGGCCTGGGCGTGGGCGCCATCGGGGGTGCGGTGGTTGGGCGTCTGGCGGAACCATTCCTGGGTGGTTCGGCAGTGGCTTGGATGCTGAGTGCCGGGGGTGTCGGCGGGTTGGTGGGGCTCACCTGGATGTCGGTGGCCACCGGCTCAGCTGGCAATGCCAAGTCGGCTCTTCCCGTGCGCGTGGCCGTGTTGGGAGTGGCGGCCGCGGCGGCAGCCGACGTGTTTGTGGCGTTACCGGGCGCGCCCACTTCCGGGCTGGCGGCAATGGCGCTCAGGCCCATGCATCCACTGCGCTCCACCGGTATCGGACCAGTATTCAGCGCGCTTATCACCGTGGTGGCATTGATTGCGGCGGCCGTGTATCTGGTTGGGGAGATTCGGGTGGAGCAAGCCCTGCGTAGGGCTCGTTTGGTGAGCCAGTTGCGCTTTGCCGTCACCACGCAGGATCTGCGTGCCGTGTTGTTGTTGCGTCGCCAGATTGCTTCGGAGCATCCCCGTAGTCGCCCGTGGTTCAGCGTCAGGGGCCGATCTGGAGCCAGCGGTGCCGTCATTGTGCGTTGTATCCGCAGTGTGGCCCGTTGGCCGCTCTCACGTATCTGGCGACTGGTGCTACTCGGTGTCATCAGCGGGGTGGTGGTGCATTGGGCTTGGGACGGAATCTTGCCGGTGGTGGCCGTGGCCGGCCTCTGCGGATTCATTGCCGGTCTCGATGCAGTGGAGGCGTTGTCACAAGATGCCGACCACCCCAATCTGCTGGCTGGTTTTCCCCGTCATCGCGGGCGTCTGGCCAACCGTCAGATCATCGTTCCAATGATTGTAGTATTCATTCTCGGTATTCCGGGCGCAATGCTCGGAGCGATACTCGATGGACATGGTGCGCCAGCCTTTGGGTTCGCCGCGGTTCTGCTGGTGTGTTGGGCCGCCTCGGGAGTGCTCGGCGCAGCCATAAACGTGGCCATGGGTCCGCCGGACATGACCACGGTGCTGCAGTCGCCAGAACTCGCCGCTGGTCGTTCCGCCCTGTCGCCATTGCTGTGTGTGATTGGAGTCGGAGGCCCGCTGTTGTGGGCCCACGCCACGGCGTCGGGATCGGGTCCGGGAGCGGCCTCGGGCTTGGTGCGCGCCCTCATGCCCGTCAGCATCCTGTGTTACTTCGCCCTCACCTATCTCACCAGCGGTGGCGTACGCGAACCGGGCGGCAAGTCCTGAGTATCCCCGCCAAGGGGGGAGGGCTCAAGCGTTAAGCGCGCTTACCACGTAGTCGATACAACGGGTGAGTTGACGGACGTCGTGAGGGTCCACCGCCGGGAACATTGCCACGCGTAGTTGGTTGCGGCCCAGCTTGCGGTAACTGTCGGTGTCCACAATGGAGTTGGCCCGCAGCACCTTCGACACCGCAGTCGCGTCTACACCGTCGAGGTCGATGGTGGCCACCACGTTGGACCGGTCGCTGGCGGCCGCCACGAACGGGGTGGCATAGGTGGACTGTTCGGCCCATGAGTACATGGCCGTGGCCGACTCTGCACAACGCGCCGCCGCCCAACTCAACCCGCCTTGGGCGTTCATCCAGTCGAGTTGCTCGGCCATGAGAAACAATGTGGCCAGCGACGGCGTGTTGTACGTCTGGTCCTTGCGACTGTTGTCCAAAGCGATGGACAAGTCCATGGAGGCGGGCATCCACCGACCACTGGCCTTGAGGCGCGAGATGCGGTCAACTGCGGCCGGTGACAACAGGGCCAACCACAATCCACCATCGGAGGCAAAGCACTTTTGCGGAGCGAAGTAGTAGCAATCGAATTGCGATGCATCCACCGCCAAGCCGCCCGCGCCAGATGTGGCATCCACCACCACCAGTTGGTCGTTTGCGGAAGCCGTGCCAACGGGGCGGGTGATGGTCATGGCGACACCGGTAGACGTCTCGTTGTGAGTGAGACAGTACGAATCGATGCCATCCTCAGCCGCAGCTTCGGGGTGCGTACCCACGGCCGACTCGATCACCGACGGCGTACCCAACTGCGGCGCCGCGCCCGCTGCCTCGGCGAACTTGGAGGAGAACTCGCCGAACACCAGATGCTGGCTCCGTTGGGAGATGAGACCGAACGTTGCGATATCCCAGAACGCCGTGGATCCACCATTGCCCAATGCGACCTCGTAGCCATCGGGAAGGCTGAACAACTCGTACAATCCCGCTCGAACCCGACCGACCACAGCCTTCACTCCGTCTTGACGGTGCGAGGTGCCGAGGTAGGTGGTGCCCACTGCCGCCAACGCTGCGACTGCCTCGGGACGAATCTTGGAAGGTCCACAACCAAAGCGTCCGTCCACGGGTACGAGGTCGAGTGGGATACGGATGTCGGGGATGGCCACAACCGAGATCCTAAGAGACGCTGGTTGAACGAATTGGAAATGCCGCCGCTTGCCACAGCCCAGAGGTGAAAGGCTATGCGGCGCCATGAGCCCAACCAATCGTGTATCCCGCCGTATCGGTGCCATTGCCGAGTCCGCCACCCTGGCCATTGATGCCAAGGCCAAGGCCCTGAAGGCGGCCGGTGAGCCCGTCATCGGGTTCGGTGCTGGGGAACCTGATTTCCCCACGCCGGCCCATATCGTGGACGCCGCCATTGCTGCCTGCAAAGACCCGGCCATGCATCGCTACACGCCGGCCGGCGGGCTTCCGGAGTTGAAGGAAGCAATTGTGATGAAGACGAAGCGCGACAGCGGCTACTCGGCCACTACGGCCCAGGTCCTTGTCACCAACGGGGGCAAGCAGGCCGTGTACAACACGTTTGCTGCCCTTCTCGATCCCGGTGACGAAGTGCTGGTGCAGGCGCCGTACTGGGTCACTTATCCCGAAGCCATTGTGTTGGCGGGCGGTGTGCCGGTGTACGTGGAGTCCGGCATCGAGAGTGGCTTCAAGGTCACCATCGACCAACTCGAGGCCAAGCTCACACCTCGCACCAAGGTATTGCTGTGGGCGTCACCCAGCAACCCTACGGGTGCGGTGTATTCAGCCGAGACCACCGAGGCCATCGGGCGGTGGGCGGTGTCCAAAGGACTTTGGGTGGTCACCGACGAGATTTACGAGCATCTGCTTTACGGCGGACGGGAAATATCTTCTATCGCCACTCTTGTTCCGGAACTCGCAGACCGGGTGGTCATCGTCCACGGGGTTGCCAAAACATATGCAATGACCGGTTGGCGAGTGGGCTGGATGGTGGGTCCCATCGACGTCATCAAGGCTGCCACCAACCTGCAAAGTCACTCCACATCGAACGTCAACAACATTGCCCAGAAGGCGGCGTTGGCTGCGCTCACCGGTGACCTCACCGCAGTGGCAGAGATGCGAGTGGCCTTTGATCGACGTCGCCAAACCATGCAGCGCATGCTCAGCGAGGTACCTGGTTTCACGTGCATGGAGCCAGAGGGCGCGTTCTATGCGTTTCCCTCGGTGCAGGGTGCCATTGGTCGCACGGTACGGGGCAAGCTCATCGACTCATCACTGACCTTGGCGGCCGTCCTGCTCGACGAGGCCAAGGTGGCCGTGGTGCCAGGGGAAGCATTCGGAGCGCCAGGCTATGCGCGCTTAGCATATGCGTTGGGCGACGATGATCTGATCGAGGGCGTGAGTCGCATCAACGCCCTCCTCAGGGAGTAACTTGACATCAAGTGTCTCCTACTCGGTTGTACTCGGGTCATGAAGGCTGCCGTGTCGATCCCGGATGATGTATTCAATGAAGCCGAAGACTTTGCCCGCCGCCCCAATGTCAGCCGTAGCGAATTGTATGCGACGGCATTGAGGGCACTATTGGCCCAATCGGAGTGCAATCGACACTGTCGTCGTGGTGGTGTTCACGTCCGACGTCCGCCTTGGAACGGCCCCGGACACGTGGACAACCTGACTATGGATGCCATTTCGAGAGGGTCGGGGCGAGCCTTCACACTGTGACGGCGCTGGTTCGTCAGCAGGCATCGGTTCGTCCTACGGTGCCATCATGCGCTTCTCCTACTGGACCCCGAACACCCTGTCATGGGACGACACCAAGGCAGCAGCCCAGTCGGCTGCTGATCTCGGGTTCTCGTGCTTTTGGTACGCCGATCACTTCATGCCCAATGCCCCAGAGCCGGCCGATGGCCCTGTTCACGAAGCCTTCACCATGTTGGCGGCGGTGGCTGCCGCAGTACCCACCATTCGCCTCGGCACCATGGTGGTCGGCAACACCTACAGACATCCCGCAGTGTTGGCCAAGATTGCCGCCACGTTGGATCACGTATCCAACGGTCGTTTCACTCTCGGCCTCGGAGCCGGCTGGCAGGAGAACGAGCATGCTGCTTACGGCATCGAGTTCAATACGTTCGGCTGGCGCTTCGACCGCTTGGAGGAGACCTGTGCGGCGTTGCAATCACTGTTCACCGAGCCGCGCACCACGCTCGTTGGTAAGCATGTGCAACTCACCAATGCCCCGCTCGATCCCAAACCCGTACAGTCGCCGCTCCCGTTGCTGATCGGCGGAGGTGGTGAGAAACGCACGCTACGCATCGTGGCCCAGTACGCCCAGGCTTGGAATGTTTGGGGTACCCCAGAGTTGCTGGCTCAGAAGATCGGCGTGCTCAACGGCCATTGCGCGGACCTGGGTCGTGACCCTTCCACCATCACCAAGACAGCAGTGGCACTGCTGTTTCTCACCGACAATGCCGAGCAGGCCGCCAAGCTGCGTAGTGGCCCGGCACCACGTCCCATGATCATCGGCAACGCAGGGGAGGTGGCCGAGCAGATGCGGGCATTTGGAGCAGCCGGAGTGGACGAGTTCATCGTACCGGGCTTCACATTCCGCAGCGTCACCGAGCGCGACGACGTACTCGGGCGGATCATGGCCGACGTCGCCCCCCACTGCTGACCCGCGACCCCTACCAAACCAGTGCGCCAGACCGGCACCGACGGCGCCGCAAATTGTCGCCCCCAGTGCCCGACTGGCACTGAAATCACCAAACTGGCACGAAGGGCGGTCACGCCCCGTGCCGACCTGCCGTGCTCGCCCTGATGGGCGTTGGCCGCCACCCAACAAGTGAATGAATTGTCAAGCGGCGGGCCGCCTAACCTGATTGGTTCATGGCACGCATCCTCGTCACCGAATCCATTGCCGACGGCGGCCTTGAGCAGTTGCGTAAGGCCGGCCATCAGGTCGACGTGCGCGAGGGTCTCACGCCGGCGGAGTTGCTCATCGAGATCGTGGGTGCCCATGCGCTCATCATCCGCTCGGCCACCAAGGTCACCACGGCCGTGCTCGACGCCGGCACCGACCTCATGGTGGTGGGCCGAGCCGGCATCGGTCTGGACAACGTGGACGTGGTCCACGCCACCACCAACGGTGTGATGGTGGTCAACGCTCCACAATCCAACGTCATCTCCGCCGCCGAGCAAGCCATGGGTCTGTTGATGGCCTCGGCCCGCAACATCCCCCAAGCACACAGTGCGCTGGTACAGGGCAAATGGGAACGGTCCAAGTGGGAGGGTGTTGAGCTTTACGGCAAGATCATCGGCATCGTCGGCCTGGGTCGGGTGGGGGCGCTGGTGGCACAACGCTGCCTGGCCTTTGGCATGCGCCTCATCGCCTTCGACCCGTTTGTAAGTGAGGAGCGGGCCCGGGCTATGGGCGTGGAACTGCTGTCGTTGGCTGAGGTGGTGAAGCGCTCAGACTTCCTCTCCATCCATCTGCCCAAGACCAAGGAGACCACCGGTCTCATCGGCGCCGAGTTGCTACGTACGGCCAAGCCCGATCTGCGCATCATCAACACCGCCCGCGGTGGCATCGTGGACGAAACAGCGCTGTACGAGGCCATCCGAGACGGAGTCATCGCCGGCGCCGGGCTCGATGTGTTCAGCGAGGAGCCCATCACCGACTCGCCGCTGTTCACCCTGCCGTCCGTGGTGGTCACCCCGCACTTGGGGGCGTCCACGCGCGAAGCGCAAGACAAAGCGGGCGACACGATTGCCGAAATGGTGCAGTTGGCTTTGGCTGGTGAGTTCGTGCCGTTCGCCGTGAACGTGAGCGCCGCCGAAGCGTCGGAAACAGTACGCCCCTTCCTGCCGTTGGCCGAGCGTTTGGGTCGACTGCTCACTGGCATCTGCAACGGTGTGCCCAAGGGTGTCGACATTCTCTTCCAAGGCCAGATCGCCGACTATGACACTCGCATTCTCAAACTGAGTGTGCTCAAGGGGATGCTCACCGGTGCTCCGGGGCCATCGGTGACGTTTGTCAATGCACCGCAGCTGGCGGAGCAGTTGGGGTGCGTGGTCAGTGACTCCAAGAGTGTGGAATCCAGTGATTACCGCAACATGATCACGCTTCGCTCTACGTGTGGACATTCGTTGGCGGGCACACTGGCGGGTTTGCGGGGCGAGCCGCGCATTGTGATGGTGGACGACCACGACGTGGAAGTGCCGCCATCTAGACACCTGTTGGTGGTGCGTAACGATGATCGCCCCGGCATGATCGGCGTGGTGGGCACCACACTCGGTGCGCACGGGGTGAACATCGCTAACATGGCGCTGGGCCGTACTCCCAATGACACGTCGGCGCTCATGGTCATCGCCTCTGATCAGCCTGTACCAGCTGTGGTTCTCGATGCACTGCGGGCCACGCCGGGCATCACCGGTGTGGATCCCATCGCAGAGATCTGAAGCGTCCTCTGGAGGCGCGCTCTACGTCCCGGGCGTAGTGTCGCAGGCGTGGTGTCATTGCTAGTTGCCTCCGATCTCGACGGAACCCTGCTCCGTAGCGATGGAGCCGTGTCGTCTCGGACGTGTGCTGCCATCACGGAGTTGGTGGCGTCCGGCGCCACCTTTGTCTACGCCACTGGCCGCCCCGCCCGATGGGTGCACCCGGTGGCCGCCGAAGTGGGACACCACGGCCTGGCAGTGACGTCCAATGGGGCGCTGGTCATCGATCTGGCCACGGGCCAAGTGCTGCATGAAACGCTGTTTTTCCCGGAAATGTCATCACAAGTGGTGCATCTCATCTTGGCCGCCGTTCCTACCGTGACGTTCGCCGTGGACGGTGCTGACTTCTTCGGACACGACCCCAAGTACAAACCGCGATGGGCGGTGCAACCCGGGTCTGTGGTGGCTCCCATAGATGTGCTTACCGAGCGGCCCTTCATCAAATTGTTGGTGCGTGAAGAAGACATGACCGGTCAAGATTTGCTGGCCATCTGCGCGCAGGCTATTGGCCACCTGGCCATGCCCACACGATCGTCAGCCGAAGGGCTCATCGAGATCACCGCACTCGGTACCGGCAAGGCCCAAGCGCTGCAGTGGATTGCCGAACAGGCCGGTCTCACGGCCGCTGATGCAGTTGCCTTCGGCGACATGCCCAATGATCTGTGTATGTTGGAATGGGCCGGCCACGGCGTGGCCGTGGCCAACGCTCATAGCGAGGTGCTGGCCATGGCCAATGAGGTCACTGGATCCAACGACGACGACGGAGTGGCCCAAGTCATCGAACGCCTCTTGGGGTGAGCTCAGGAGGCGGGTAGCCAGGCGGGGCGCTTGGCCTCGAATGCGGTGATGGTGTCTTGATGGCGCATGGTGAGGCCCACATCGTCGAACCCGTTGATGAGGCGGAAGGCAGTGAAATCGTCGATGGGAAACGACTCTTCTAGTCCGATACTAGGTGCACTGAGTAGTTTGCGTTCAACGTCGATGGTGATCTCCAAGGTGGGATCGGTCTCCACGGCCCGCAACAGTTGCTCACCCACCGCTGCACTCACCTGTACCGGCACCAAACCCACCTTGGTGCAGTTGTTGGCGAAGATGTCGCCGAAGCGCGGTGATATCACTGCCTTGAATCCGTAGTCTTCCAGTGCCCAAACAGCGTGCTCACGCGAAGATCCCGTACCGAAGTTGGGCCCCGCCACCAGGATGGAAGCCCCCGCATATTCCTCGCGGTTGAGGACGAAATTGCGATCATCGCGCCATTCGCTGAACAGGCCCTTGCCAAATCCGGTGCGTTCGATGCGTTTCAACCAATCTGACGGGATGATCTGATCGGTGTCCACGTCGGAGCGATCCAACGGCAGTGCAGTACCGGAGATGATGTTGACGGGTTGCATAACAGGCTCCTAGAGATCCGACGGCGTGGCGAAGTGTCCGGCAATGGCGGTGGCGGCGGCCACTTCGGGTGACACCAGATGGGTGCGGCCGCCACGGCCTTGGCGACCCTCGAAGTTGCGATTGCTAGTGGATGCACTGCGTTCGCCCACCGCCAACTTGTCCGGATTCATGGCCAAACACATGGAGCAACCGGGCTCGCGCCATTGCACTCCAGCGCCTGTGAAGACGCGATCCAGCCCTTCGGCTTCGGCTTGAGCCTTCACGGCGAATGATCCCGGCACCACCATGGCCCTGATGCCCTGCTTCACCTGTCGGCCATCGAATACCGCCGCCGCAGCGCGCAGGTCCTCGATGCGCGAGTTGGTGCACGAACCGATGAACACGGTGTTGACTTCGATGTCGCGAATGGGCATACCAGCAGTGAGCCCCATGTACGCCAGGGCCCGTTCCGCAGCGTCTCGTTCCACGGCATCGGTGTACGTCGATGGGTCCGGAACGGTGGCACTGATGGGCAGTGTTTGGCCAGGATTGGTACCCCAACTCACGTGTGGTTCCAGGGTGGTGGCGTCGATGTCCACCACCTTGTCGAACACGGCGTCGTCATCGGTACGCAACTGCTTCCAGTCGGCCAGGGCTGCGTCCCACGCCTCACCGTGCGGTGCATGGGCTCGACCCTTGACGTAGTCGAACGTGATCTGATCCGGTGCCACCAAGCCGGCCTTGGCGCCACCTTCGATGCTCATGTTGCATACCGTCATGCGACCTTCCATCGAAAGCGCGCGTATGGCTGAGCCGCGATACTCAATCACATGGCCCATGCCGCCGCCGGTACCCGTCTTGGCGATGATGGCCAACACGATGTCTTTGGCAGTGACGCCCACAGGCACGTCGCCCTCCACGTTGACGGCCATGGTCTTGGGCCGGGTCTGCGGCAGGGTTTGGGTGGCCAACACGTGCTCCACCTCACTGGTGCCGATGCCGAACGCCAAAGCGCCGAACGCTCCGTGGGTGGATGTGTGGGAGTCGCCGCACACGATGGTCATGCCCGGCAGTGTGTAACCCTGCTCGGGTCCAATGACATGCACGATGCCCTGTCCGGAATCACCCATGGCATGCAAGGTGATGTGGAACTCTGCGCAATTCTCCGCCAACTTCTGCATCTGCTGGCGCGACACTTCGTCGGTGACCAAATTGATGTTGGACATGTTGAGCCCGGGGATGTCGGTGGGCACATTGTGATCCATGGTGGCCAGTGTGAGTTCTGGGCGACGTACGGTGCGTCCCGCCATCCGGAGCCCGTCGAAGGCTTGCGGTGACGTCACTTCGTGGACCAGATGCAGGTCGATGAACAACAGGTCCGGCTCACCTGCGGCCTCGCGCACCAGATGCTGATTCCACAGTTTTTCGCTCAGGGTCTTGCCCACGGATACTCCTTTGGGTTGTCTCATATGATGAGATACCATGTTCATGTGGCGAGAGACAGTGTAAGCGACGTCGGAGTGCTCGACAAGGTGATGGATGTACTCAACCTGTTGGGTGAGGCCGATGGTCCCCGGTCACTGGCCCAGATTTCGGTGGCCACCGGGCACCATCGGGCCACCGTGCACCGGCTACTGCATGCCCTCAATGCCCATGGCATGACCAGGGTGAACGACGATGTGGGTTGGTCGTTGGGGCCGCGCCTGGCCCAACTGGGACGGGTGGCCCTCGACGGGCTGCCGTTGCGTGATGCGGCCATGCCGGCGTTGGAGCAGTTGTTGCTCGGTACCGGAGAGAGTGTGCAGCTGTACGTGCGTGATGGGGATCGGCGGGTATGTGTGGCGTCGTTGGAGTCGCCGCACGGGTTGCGGACCATCGTGGCGTTGGGGGCGGTGCTGCCTTTAGAGCGAGGTTCGGCCGGGAAGGTGTTCACGGCTGAGCGGCCCCGTCGTGGACCCGGCTGGGTGGAGAGCGTGGGAGAGCGCGAAGCCGGGGTGGCGTCGGTGAGCGCCGCAGTTCGGGACCGTGATGGCGTCGTCCGGGCGGCGGTGTCGGTGTCGGGCCCCATAGATCGCACCACCCGCGCCCCCGGCCGCCGTTACGGCGCCGCCGTGGTGAGCGCCGCCCGCTCCATAGAAGAAGCCGTGGGCTGGCGCACCTAACCAGGGGGTTGGCTGTTCGAGGGGGCGCCGTGACCCCAAATCGTCCTGAGTTGTGGGGGCGGGGTGGCCCGGGAAGAGGGAACTGCCGCCTGGCTAACGAGGGCCAGCTCGTAGGGCCAGCGCCGCTTCCACCAGGGCCATCAAGGCCGGGGCACTGGGGGTGTTGCCCAGATGATCGTGGGTACGCGGGTCCACATGCGACGACGCCACCGTCATGGGCCCTATTGCGGCCAGCAGCGTCTCCATGCGGGTATGGGCGTCCTCCCACCGACCAATGCGCGCCAACGCAGCCACCAACTCGGCCGAAGCGGCCATATCGGCCCCCTCCCCAGGTGGGAACCCATCGTCCACGTGCGGCAGATGGCGATGAGTGAGTCCGCCGTCGTCGAGTTGGGCCAATGTCTGATCCACGGTGAGCCGGGCCCGATGCAACGCCTCACCCTCTCCATCGTGGGGTAACGCCGCCAGCTCATCGTCAGCAGGCGCCACCCACCGCAACAGCGCCGCATCAGACGAATCGTCACCCAACGCCCGCCGCCATCCGGCTCGATCGGCCACCCCGAAACACCCGTTGTCGGCTAACCACCGGTCCAACCCCGCCGCAGCCGCTGCTGCATCACTGGCCACCTCAGACAGGGGATCGCCTGATCGCAGAGTCACCGACCCGGCCCGCAACGCCCGCCGGACCGCCAATGCCGAATCCACATACCGACGCGGGCGAGCCCGGGCTCCCCAACGGCCATGGTCGACATCGTTGGCGTGTGCAGTGAGCCACGCTGTGACGCGTGTCAATGCGGGGCGGTGCCGACGGGCGTCGAGCACCAGCGTGGCTTCCGCCAACCCAGCCAGCCACTGCGATTGGTTCGCCGGAACACCCACCCGGACTGGGCGGTGTCCCTCGAACCCGGCCAACTCCAACTCTCGTTCCTCACTCGGTCGTGACCCGCCACACGTGAACACCGACGGCACCGGCTCATCGGACCCCAACGCCGCCGCCACCCATTCCCGTGTGGGCTCGGCCAAGTCGGCACGGTCGAGTTGTTCCAGCAGAGCCGTCAGACGGGCTACATCGCCCAGCCAGGTGAACCGCTCATCCACATTGCGATCGTTGCCAATGTGGGGCGGCAGTGACGTGGTCAGCGATCGCACCAGCCCGCCCGAGGTGGCATCGGTGAGCAGCATGAGTTGGCGCATGGCATTGCGCACCATCGTGCGATGCGGACCGTCGTAGGCATTGTCCAATAGGCCTCGCCACTGGCGATCGAGCAGGGCGAATTGATCCAAGGCGGCGCCCACCGTGAGCTGTGGTGCCCGGCCGTCGCCCTGGGTGGTGACCCGCCCCTGTTGCTCCGCTGCGATGGACACCACCAACTGCTCACCGCTGTCCATCCGGTGCCCCACGGCCGGAGCCAACCCCCGCACGACGATGCCGTCGAAAGCCACACCGGCGGAGAAATACTCAACCTTGCGAGGGGAACCGAATCGGCGGCCGGGCACCACATCGAGCATCACGTCGACGGGGCCCCGCAGCACCGTGAGCACCCGGATGATGGAACCACCAATGAGGGCATCGTCGAGGCGGACCCGAGTTTCGGCGCCGGCCAGTTCCGTACTCACCACGGGCCCATCACCGCGCCACCGCTGGTTGCCCACCGCAGCCCCCGACCCGGCCCCGATCACCGGTACGCCGGTAGGGCCCAACCGACACGCACCCCCTGCGGGGTCCACCAGTCCGAAGAACGCAGCCGGGCTGTCGAACGACCCGGGGCACCACCAGTCGATGGTGCCGTCAGCGCCTACCAAAGCGCCCGAGGACCGGTCGCCGATGGGGGCGCGGGCGGCGATAGAGAGGCCGTCGCCTCCGCCGATCACGCCGTGATCGAGACGATGGCCACGCGCAGATGTCCACCAGGGGCCACGTACTCGACAGTGTCACCGGGCCGATGACCCATGAGCGCAGTACCGAGCGGGGACGTGGGCGACATGATCTCCATCCCCTCGCGCCGTTCCTCGATGGAGCCCAGCAGGTACGTTTCGGTGTCGCTGTCGCCCTCGTAACGGATGGTGACCACCGATCCGGTGCTCACCGACGTGGTGTCCACCTTCTCCACGATCTCGGCGTCTTCGATGATGCCCTGGAGTTGACGCATCCGGGCATCCATCTTTCCCTGTTCCTCCTTGGCGGCGTGATAATCGCCGTTCTCAGAGAGATCGCCCATCTCGCGGGCCGTCTCGATCCGGCGGGCAATGTCGATCTTGCCGCGAGTGATGAGATCGTCGAACTCGGCCTTGAGTCGGTCGAAGGCCTCCTGGGACAGCTGTGTACTCACCCCCGAAGGGTACTTCTGACAATCGAGGTGTCCATCCCTGTTTCGCCTACGCTGACCCGTCGGTCGACGCAGGAGGATCACGAAATGGCGCACAAGGTGGCAGTACTCGGTGGCGACGGTATTGGACCCGAGGTGATCGCTGAGGCGTTGAAGGTGGTGGCGGCGGCCGGGATCACGCTCGACACCACGGAGTACGACCTGGGTGGGCGCCGCTTTCTGGCCACCGGTGAAATCCTGCCCGACGCCGTGCTGGCCGAGCTGCGCAGCTTCGACGCCATCCTGCTCGGTGCCATTGGCACCCCCGAAGTGCCGCCGGGTGTGTTGGAGCGTGGGCTGCTGCTCAAGTTGCGTTTTGAACTGGACCTGTACGTGAACCAGCGGCCGTTTCTCTACCCGGCCAACAACGTCGATTGCATCGTCATTCGCGAAAATACGGAGGGTACCTACGCCGGGGAAGGTGGATTCCTGCGCAAGGGCACGCCTCACGAGGTGGCCACCCAGGGCAGTGTGAACACCCGTATGGGCGTGGAGCGATGTGTGCGCTACGCCTTTGAATTGGCCCGTTGGCGGCCTCGCCATCACCTCACGTTGGTACACAAGACCAACGTGTTGCAGTTCGCCGGGGACCTGTGGCAGCGCACGTTCAACGAGGTGGCCGCAGAGTACGGGGACGTGGCCACCGCCTACAACCACGTGGACGCAGCATGTATCTACTTCGTGGACTCGCCGCAGCGCTACGACGTCATCGTCACCGACAACCTGTTCGGCGACATTCTCACCGACTTGGCTGGCGCGGTTGCGGGTGGGGTGGGGTTGGCCAGCAGCGCCAATCTCAACCCTGCCCGGACCGGCCCATCGATGTTCGAACCGGTTCATGGTTCAGCGCCCGACATCGTGGGTACGGGAAAGGCGGACCCTCGGGCTGCCATCATCAGTGCTGCACTCATGCTCGACTACTTGGGGGAACCGTCAGCTGCGGCCAAGATCCGAGCGGCGGTCGAGCGAACGGTGGCGGCTGGCTCGGACATGCCGACAGGTCCTACTGTCGCCATCGGGGATCACATTGCCGCCAATCTGTGAGGCACCTCATACATGGGCGTCAGCATCGAGCAGTTCCAAGATCACTCTGACGCATTTCGCTGCGCACCGTTGCATCCCGACGTGTTGCGATGTCTGGGATACATGCACGACATCGAGAGTCGCCATGCTGGTCATTACGCCAGCGCCGCCCGCTAACTGCTCATTGACAACCGCCGGGCTCAACGGGTCACGTCGTGGTTGTCTTGTCACCAGTGGGCGCCGGTGGGGTACGGTGACGTGCCCCAAATCGAGACGTCATTTGCCATCGCCTTTTTGTTCTCGTCCCCGTCGGGCCGGGCCATGGTGGACCGAGTGGAGGAGCGGATCGACGCATTTCCGGGGCTGGCCCGGTTGAACCTGGTGCGCTCCGCGCTGGACATTGCCAGGGCCCATGTGGTGGCGCGGGAGGGATTCGTCCCCGACGCCTGAGTAGTCTCAGGGCCATCCAGGTCGCCGAAACGGTGACGCCCGCTGTTCCAGGAGGACGAAGCCATGCCCATCACCGCCACCCCGAAGGTCTGGATGAATGGGTCTATGGTTGATTGGGACAAGGCCCAGGTCCATATCCTCACCCATACGCTGCACTACGGCACCGGGGTGTTTGAAGGTATCCGCGCATACGAAACTGATCGAGGCCCGGCGGTGTTCCGGCTCACCGATCACATGGTGAGGCTGCACAATTCCGCCAAGATCCTCATGATGCCCATGCCGTACTCGGTGGATCAGTTGGTGGCGGCGGCCAAGGAGACGGTGCTGTCCACCGGACTGCCCGGGTGTTACGTGCGCCCA